>JANNTF010000144.1:0-9359 GCA_031403455.1 Alphaproteobacteria bacterium
GGATTGGGGAACTCGGTGACGATACGCATGAAGTCTCCCGGTCGGTCAGATGTCATTCCTCGCGCGCCACGAAAGCCAGCGCCTGGCGCGCGTTGCGCAGCACGTGCTTGCGCTTGAGCGGCGAGTCGAAGAAGCGATGGAGCGCGGCCAGCATGAGTGCCTCGATGTCAGGCGGCAACCCGGCTTCGACTTCCTCACGCACCGCGCAATAGGTCTTCAGGTAATGCGCGGAATGAATGTAGTCGCGCTCGCCGTGGTCCAGCAGCCGCTCGCCGAGCCGCGCGAAGAACGCGCCTTGATCGCCGACGCGCCAAGTCTCGAGCGGCAGCGCGGCGTCGGTGTAGCCGGCATTGCGCCCCACGAAGCACGCCATTTGCAGCAACCCGGCCGGCCATAGCGACGGGAACCGATCGCACTGGACCCGCACGGCATTGGCGAAAGTGAGGCCATGGGTGAAGTCGAGCCAGCCGACATTCGCGTCGACGCCATTGTCGCTGCGCGCCTGATGCGCGAGATCGAAACGCAGCATGTTGAGCGCGTTGGCGCCGAGCAGCGCATCGAAGAGCGCACGAATCGGCGCGTCCTGCGCGGCGGCCACGAGACGCGCGAGGCTGTCGCGCGCCGAACGCCCGATCAGCGCGGCCGGTTCGAGAGGCAGCGCTGAGCCGGCGCCCGTCGTCGGCCAATCGCGCAACGAATCGGCATAGTCCCGGAACTCCGGAACGAGATCCTCGCGACTGGCATTGATCAGCGAGCGCAGCAGCGCCAGCAGGAGCGGCGTCTCGACCGCCGGGCCGAGCCGCGCGATCAGGCGCCTGGCATGCATCACGTAGATCAGGGAATGGCCGAAATCGGCGTAGTGGCCGAGCGCCGCCTCGGTCAGCACGGGTTCGAGCGCCGCGATGCCGAGGCCTTGCGCCAGAGCGCCGCGGAGCTGCGCCACCGCCGCCGCCTCGTCCTGCGCCTCGATCGCCGCGAGCAAGGTGGGCGCTGAATAGACAGCAATCGTGTCGGCGAACGGGAACTGCCGCTCGCGCAACACGTCCCAACCGATGTGGCCGATCGCCTCGACGAGAGTCGCGAGACGCGGCGCCTCCGCGTCGATCCCGTCATGAAGCCGCACCCAGCATTCGCTCGCCGCTAGGGCATGGCTGGTCCCGAATTCGAGCCGGTCATGCGCGCGCGCGATCGCTTCGCGCAACCCATCGAGCATATCGCCGCCGGCCCTGGCGAAGCGCGCGAGTTCGCGCGCGATGCGGTCGTAGTCATGCTTGTCGACCGCGTCGTGCAGGGCGCGCGACGCGTCGGCGCGACGCTCCTCGGGCGACGGATCGGTGATGTCGATCCAGACCACGCCATCCACCAGCTTGACCGGATAGATGCGTAAGCGATCGCCGCCGATGATCGTGTCGCCGGAGCGTAGATCGAATTTCCAGTTGTGCCAGTTGCAGGTGAGCACGCAAGCCGCGTCGAGCGAGCCTTCCGCAAGCGGATAGCCCTCATGCGGGCAGCGGTTGTTGCAGGCGAAGACCTCGCCGTCGCGCAGGAACAAGGCGAGCTGCCGCCCGCCGAGCTTGGTCGCGAGCTTGCCTTCGTGCCGCAGGCGTTCGATCGGCACGCTCGCGATCCAGGTCATGACGGCACCCTCCGGTATCTGGCGGAACGTTGCTGGACCGCGATGCTAGTTCAGTTCTACCGTCTTCATCCATGGTTCCGCGAAGAAGGGAATGCGCGGGATGTTCTTCTATGTGCTGCACCGCCTCGCGCTGGCCGTGCTCATCGTCGCTGTCGCGCTCGCGATGCTGTTCGGCATGATCCATCTCGTGCCTGGCGACCCCGCGTCGATCGCACTGGGCCCCCGCGCCACGCCCGACATGGTCGAGGAGTTCCGCCGGCGCATGGGGCTCGACCGTCCGCTGCCGGTGCAGTTCCTGCTGTTCTTCCTCAACATGCTGCGCGGCGATCTCGGCCGCGACGTGTTCACCAATCAGCCCGTCCTGCAGCTCGTGCTGCAGCAGCTGCCGTCGAGCCTGGCGCTGGCCGGCGCCGGGCTCGGATGGGCAATCGCGATCGGCGTGCCGCTGGGTTGCTTCTCGGCGGTCAACCGCAATTCCTGGCTCGACCGGCTCAGCGGCGTGCTGTCGGTGAGCGCGATCGCCATCCCGTCTTTCGTGATCGCGCTCTATCTGCTGCTCGTCTTCGCGGTGTGGCTGCGCTGGTTCCCGGCGCTCGGCATGAGTCAGACCGGCACGCTCGGCGAGCAGCTCTGGTATCTCGTGCTCCCGGCCATCGCCGTCGGACTCGGCTGGGTCGGATTCCTCGCCCGGCTGGTGCGCGCTTCGATGCTGGAGATCCTCGGCGAGAATCACATCAGAACTTTGCGCGCCTATGGGCTGCCGGAGCGCTGGGTCGTCTATCGCTACGCGCTCAAGCTCGCGATCCTGCCGACCGTGTCGCTCCTCGGCGCCGGCATCGGGCGACTGTTGTCGGGCGCGGTGTTCGCGGAGATCGTCTTCACGCGACCGGGGATCGGCAAGCTGGTCTATGACGGTGTCATCTCGCGCAACTATCCCGTCGTGATGGGCACGGTGCTGGTCACCACGATCCTGTTCGTGCTGTGCACGCTGATCGCGGATCTGATCAACGCGATGCTCGATCCGCGCGTGCGCGAGAGGCTGTGAGCCGATGAACGAGATCCAGGCGTTCGAGCATGTCTGGGTGCCGATGCCGGACGGGGTCCGACTCTCCGCGCGGATCTGGATGCCCGTCGACGCAAAGCAGAGCCCCGTGCCCGCGGTGCTCGAATACATCCCCTATCGCAAGCGCGATTTCACGGCGGCGCGCGACGCGCTGCAGCATCCGTATTTCGCGCGCCACGGCTATGCCAGTGTGCGGCTCGACACGCGCGGCGCCGGCGATTCCGAAGGCGTCATGCTGGACGAATACACGCAAAGCGAACTCGAGGACGGGCGCGACGCCATCGCCTGGCTCGCGGCGCAGCCCTGGTGCAGCGGCAAGCTCGGCATGATCGGCGGCTCCTGGGGCGGCTTCAACGCGCTGCAGGTCGCCGCCTTGCGGCCGCCGGCGCTGAAGGCGATCGTGACGGCCGTCTCGACCGATGACCGCTATGCCGACGACATGCACTACATGGGCGGCGCGCTGATGAACGACATGATGTCCTGGGGACAGCAATTCTTCACGCAGCTCGGCCGGCCACCCGATCCCGCGATCGTCGGCGAGGCCTGGCGCGTGATGTGGGCGCAGCGCCTGGCGGCGATGGAACCGGTGATCGGCAAGTGGCTGCGGCATCAGCGTCGCGACGCGTTCTGGAAGCACGGCTCGATCTGCGAGAACTATGCGGCCATCACCTGCGCCGTCTACGCCGTCGGCGGCTGGGTCGACGGCTATTCCAACGCGATCTTCCGCATGCTCGCGGGGCTCAGCGCGCCGAGGAAGGCGCTGGTCGGACCCTGGGGCCATGGCCGGCCGCATTTCGCGCTGCCCGGTCCGCAGATCGGTTATCTCCAGGAATGCCTGCGCTGGTGGGATCACTGGCTCAAGGGCCGCGACACCGGGATCATGCGCGAGCCGATGCTGCGCGTGTGGATGCAGGACAGCGTGCCGCCTTCGACGCGGCTGGAGACTCGGCCTGGGCGCTGGGTCGCGGAACCGAGCTGGCCGAGTCCGCATATCCCGGCGCAGCGCCTATGGCTCAATCCCGGCGCGCTGGGCGTCGCGCCGGGTCCAGCAACGCCGATCGCGATCCGCTCACCCCACGATGTCGGCATCGCCGCGGGCGAATGGTGTCCCTACGGACTCGGCGGCGTGGGCGACGATCTGCCGATGGATCAGCGCCTCGACGATGCAGGCTCGCTGGTCTTCGACGGCGCGCCGCTCGCCGAGGCGCTGGAGATTCTCGGCGCGGTGACCTGCACGATCGATCTCGAATCGGATCGCAATTGCGGTCAGCTGGTCGTGCGCCTGAACGATCTGCGCCCCGACGGCGCGGTGACGCGCGTCACCTATGGCGTGTTGAACCTGACGCATCGCGACAGCCACGAGCACCCCACGTCGCTGGAGCCGGGACGTCGCTACCGCGTCACGCTGCCGCTCAACGAGATCGCGCATGTGTTTCCGCCCGGCCATCGCCTGCGCGTCGCGATCTCGACCTGCTATTGGCCGATCGTGTGGCCGGCGCCGGAAGCCGCGACGCTCACGATCCAGGCCGGTCTCAGCAGCGTCGACCTGCCGGTGCGCGCGAAGCGGGCGGAAGACGCCGAACTGCCGGCGTTCCTCGCGGTGGAGACCGCGCCCAAGCTCGCGACCACCGAGATGCGGCCGGCGCGGATCGAGCGCCATGTCACGACCGACCTCGCGAGCGGCGAGATCACCTACACGATCCTGCGCGACGACGGAGCGACACGCCTGGACGCGACCGACACATTGCTCGAATCGCGCAAGGATCTGCGCTACCGCACCCATCGCGACGATCCGCTGGCGACGCGCGCGGAAGGCGAGGTCGTCTATGCGCTGTCGCGCGGCACGTGGCGGCCGCGCATCCATAGCCGCGGCGTGCTCACGGCCGATCGCGACGCCTTCACACTCCAGACCGATCTCGACGTGCATGACGGCGAGCGGCGCATCTTCGCGCGCAGCTGGACCGAACGGATCGCCCGCGACCAGGTTTAGAATGGATCGAGGTTCGTCTACGCTAGCACTCACCTCCCCGCGCGGCTTCGCCGCGCTGCCCCTCCTCAAGGTGAGGAGGGGCGACTTAAGTCTCTTGTCGTCCCTCCTCACCTTGAGGAGGGACAGGCGCGCGAAGCGCGCCAGGGTGGTGAGGCGAATGGATTTCTGCTGAGAAAACCTCACGCAAGTTTTCGGCTCATTGAAGGAGGGACATCACGATGAACAAAGGATCCACCACGCGCCGCCGCTTCCTATCGACGACCGCGGCCGGCGCCGCCGCCGCCATCTCGCCGAGCGCACCCGCGAGTGCGCAGACGCGCCAGCTCCGCATCCGCTCCTACGTGACCGTCCAGGTGCTCGATCCGCTGACGCGGCTCGGTGCGCCGGAGGGCGACGTGATGGACTGCCTCATGCCCGGTCTGATCACGGCCAAGCCCGGTAGTGAATGGGGTTGGCAGCTCGACGCCGCGGCCGCGATCCAGCAAGTCGACGCGACCCATGTCACGTTCGAACTCAAGAAGGGCCTCACCTGGAGCGGCGGCTTCGGCGACGTCACCGCCGAGGACGTCAAATACTCCTACGAGCGCATGGCCAACCCCGACAACAAATCCCCCTATCGCGGCGATTGGCGCGCACTCGATCGCGTCGATGTGACGTCGAGCCATACCGGCGTGATCGTGCTCAAGGAGCCGTATATCCCGCTCTTCACGACGACGCTGCCCTACAATTCCAGCAGCATCGTGTGCAAGAAGGCGGTCGAAGCGCTGGCCGATAAGCGCTTCACCCTCGAGCCGCCGGCCACGTTCGGCGCCTACCGCATCAAGCGCAACGAACCGCGTCAGCGCATCACCTTGGAGCGCAACCCCGCCTGGCCCGGCGCGCGGCCGCTCTTCGACGAGGTCGATGTCATCAACATCCTCGATGCGAATGCCGCGGAGACGGCCTTCGCCGCGGGCGAGATCGACCTCACCCTGTTGCCGATGACGGCCGTGCCGCGGCTCAAGAAGCAGATGCCGGCGCGCGCCAGGCTCGTCGAGGCGCCGGCCCTCGCCTATTGGTGGCTCGGCATGCAGATGGAGGAAGGCGTGTTCGCCGA
This sequence comes from Alphaproteobacteria bacterium, assembly GCA_031403455.1. Taxonomy (GTDB): domain Bacteria; phylum Pseudomonadota; class Alphaproteobacteria; order CACIAM-22H2; family CACIAM-22H2; genus CAIOSQ01. The sequence goes on from JANNTF010000144.1 coordinate 5,786, forward strand.
CAAGCGCGTGCGCCAGGCGGTGCAGCTCGCGGTCGATGTCGACGCCATCCTCGAAGGCGCGTTCTTCGGCGTCGCCAAGCGTTCCACGGGCATCATCGCGCCCGGCATGATCGGCCATCGCCCGGCCAATCTGGTCGCCAAGCTCGATCTCGATCGCGCGCGCAAGCTGCTCGCCGAAGCCGGTCATGCCAGGGGCTTCAAGACCGAGATCGGCGTGCGCAACTCGGCCGAGTTCGTCAATGCCGCCCAGGTCGTCGCCGCCAGCCTGGCGCAGATCGGGATCCAGGCCGAGATCACGCCCTTCGATCAGGGCGTGCAGAAGGCGATGGCCTCGGGCAAGGCGGGCGAGTGGAAAAAGATGGCGATGCACATCACGCGCTTCTCGATGCAGCCTGATCCGAGCTGGGCCAGCGTATGGTTCACCAAGGCGCAGATCGGTGAATGGAACTGGGAGCGCTTCCCCGACGCCACGTACAACGAGTTGCACGAGGCGGCGCTCAAGGAGGCCGATGCCGCCAAGCGCCATGCCATGTATCTGCGCATGCAGGACATCATGGAAGAGTCCGGCGCCTATGTGTTCCTCACCCATGGCGTCAATCCGATCCTGCATCGCGATCATTTCGTGCCGGGGCTCACCCCCGATGCGAACCGGGTGCTGGTGACGAAGTTCACGGCGGCGTGAGGATGGGCCGCGCCTGGCGGCGGCTATGCAGCGACAGACTCGGGCTCTTCGGCCTGGTCCTGGTGCTGCTGGTCGTCGCCAGCGCGGTGTTCGCCGATCTGCTGGCGCAGTACACGCCGACCCAGCTCGACGTCCGCAACCGCCTCGCGGAGCCGACCGCGAAGCACTGGTTCGGTTCCGATCATCTCGGTCGCGACACGTTCGCGCGCGTCGTCCATGGCGGGCGGATCGCGCTGATCGTCTCGCTGGTCGCCGTCTCGATCTCGGTGACCCTGGGCCTGATCCTCGGCATGCTCGCCGGCTATGGTCCGCGCTGGCTCGACAACACGCTGATGCTGGTCTTCGACGCGGTGCGGTCCTTCCCGACCATCATGTTCGCGCTCGCCGTCGTCACGCTGATGGGGCCGAGTCTGGAGACGGTGATTCTGATCGTCATCGTCACCTCGATCCCCGTCTATGGCCGCATCGTGCGTACGCAGACGATGTCGCTGAAGGCCAACGAGTTCATCCTCGCCGAGCGCTCGCTCGGCGCCGGGCCGTTGCGCGTCATCTTCCATCACATCCTGCCCAATGTGATCGGACCGGTGCTCATCCTCGCCAGCATGGAGATCCCGGTCGTCATCACGATCGAAGCGGGCTTGAGTTTTCTAGGCCTCGGCGTGCGCCCGCCAACGCCGAGCTGGGGCTCGATCCTCAATGACGGTTACGCCTTCATCCGGGACACGCCGTGGCTGATCCTAGCCGGCGGCTTGCCGGTGATCGTGACCACCCTCGGCTTCACCTTCCTCGGCGAGGCGCTGCGCGACATCGTCGATCCACGCCTGCAGCAGGGTCGATGAGCCAGCCCGTCCTCGCGATCTCGGGGCTCAGCGTCGGCTTCGCGACGCCGCGCGGTCATGTCGCGGCGCTGCGGCGGGTCGATCTCGAAGTGCCGCCCGATCGCGTCGTCGGGATCGTCGGCGAGAGCGGCTGCGGCAAGACGACGCTGATCTCCTCGGTGCTGCGGCTGCTGGCGCCGAATGCGACGATCCAGGCGGGCGAGATCCGACTCGAAGGCGAGGACGTGCTCGCGATGTCGCAAGCGCGCCTGGCCGAATTGCGCGGCGGGCGCGTCGCGATGATCTTCCAGGACCCGATGACGACGCTGAACCCTGTGATGTCGATCGCCACGCAGATGATCGACATCCAGTTTCGCGATGGTGCGCCGCGCAGCGCCAAGCGGGGCCGCGCCATCGCGATGCTCGCGCGCGTCGGCATTCCCGATCCCGGCGAGCGCATCGACCATTATCCGCATCAATTCTCCGGCGGCATGCGCCAGCGCATCGCGATCGCCATGGCGCTGCTGATGAACCCGGCGCTGCTGATCGCCGACGAGCCGACCACGGCGCTCGACGTGACGCTGGAGGCGCAGATCATCCATCTGCTGCGCGAACTGCGGCGCGAGTTTCGCGGTTCGATCCTGTTCGTCTCGCATAATCTCGGGCTGGTCGCCGAGCTCTGCGACGAGGTGGTGGTGATGTATGCCGGCGAGGTGATCGAGCGCGGCGACGTGCGCACGATCTTCCACAACCCTGGTCATCCCTATACGCGCCGGCTGCTGGATTGCGATCCCGCGCGGATCGCCGAGCCGAGCCGCCACTTGCCCACCATCCCCGGCAATCTGCCCGATCTCGTGAATCTGCCGCCGGGCTGCATCTTCGCGCCGCGCTGTCCCGAGGCCTATGCGCCGTGCACGGTCGAAGCGCCGGCAAGCTATGCCGCCGACCCGGGTCACCAGGTGCGCTGCTTCCGGACCCGGGATGGCTGACGCGGCGCCGCTGCTCGAAGTCGAGGGCGCGCGCGTGCGCTTCCGCACCCATGGCGCGATGCGCGCGCGGTTCGAGCGCATCGCCGATCCCTTCATCGATGCCGTGCTGGACGTCAGTTTTCACGTCGCGCGCGGCGAGACCTTCGGCCTGGTCGGCGAGAGCGGATCGGGCAAGACGACGCTGGTGCGCGCGATCGCGGGTCTCGTCGATCTCGCCGCGGGGCGCGTGCGCTTCGACGGCGCCGAGATCGTCGCGCGCTCCGACGCCGCCTTGCGCGACCTGCGCCGGCAGCTGAGCCTGATGTTCCAGGATCCCGTCGCCAGCCTGTCGCCGCGCAAGACGGTGAAGAGCCTGATCCTCGAGCCGTTCCGCATCCATGGCATGGCGGCGCGCGATCTCGACGCGGAAGCCCGCGACCTGCTGCGACTGGTCGGCCTGCCCGCGGGATTGCTGGGCGCCTATCCGCACCAGCTCTCCGGCGGCCAGGCCAGGCGCGTGGGAGTCGCGCGGGCGCTGGCGCTGCGCCCGAAGCTCATCATCGCCGACGAGCCGACCGCGGGACTGGACGTGTCCGTCCAAGGCGAAGTGCTGAACCTGATGAACGAGCTGCAGGCGGCACTCGGCCTCAGCTATGTCATCGTGACGCATAACCTGCCGGTGATCCGGCATGTCAGCGACCGGCTCGCGATCATGTATCTCGGGCGTTTCGTCGAGGAGGGGCCGACAGCGGCGATCTTCGCCGGTCCGCGCCATCCTTATACCGCGGCCCTGCTGCGCGCCGTCCCGCAGCCCGATCCCGACCGCCGCCGCGACGAAGTCGCGCTGGCGGGCGAGGTGCCCTCGCTGCGCCATCGCCCGAGCGGCTGCGAGTTCCATACGCGCTGCCCCTTCGTCCAGGCGCGCTGCCGAAGCGAGGCGCCACGGCTGCGCGATGCGGGCGCAGGACGCCGCGTCGCCTGCCACACACCGCTTGCCGGGTAGGCCCCCGCGGACTCACCACCCCGCGCGCGTCGCGCGCGGCCCCACCACGAAGTGAGGAGGGGCGGCAACGGTTATTAGTCGGCCCACCACGACGTGAGGGGGG
>JANNTF010000145.1:0-1552 GCA_031403455.1 Alphaproteobacteria bacterium
TTCTTCGCATTCGGCGAGACCCTGGCGGCGGTCCAGCTCCTGGGCATGGGTGTGACGGTTGCCGGCGTCGCCCTGATCACGCGGCAATGACGCCGACACGCATTCAAGCTTTCTGCAGCCCGCACCATCTGGCGATGAACAACGCATAGACCTCGGCGACCCGCCCCAGACTCGCCAGCGACACGCTTTCATCGAGCCCGTGGACGTTGCGGGCGCGCGGGCCGTAACAGGTCGACGCGATCGCGCCATGGAGGAAGAAATGGCGCACATCCGTCGTGGCGGTGGTGTTGCGGTAGCGCGCCTTGCCGCCGTTCAGCGTCTCGTGCACATCGGCGAGGAGAGCGAGGGGCGGGCTGTCTTGCGTGACCTCGCAGGCCTCGGCGTGGAAGCCATCGTAGATCACCTCGACGCGCGGCGGCTGGGGCAACTCCGAGACCGCGGCACGCACGGCGCGCTCGACCTCGTCCTTCGCGGCTTGCGGCTCGATGCCGGGGAAGAAGCTGAAACGCACATCCATGCGGCACGAGATCGGGACCGACGAGGCCCACTCGCCGCCATGGATCTTGCCGAGATTGAACTTGATCGCATCGGGATTGTCGGCGAAGGCGCGATGACGGCGAGACTCCTCGTTCCAGCTCGCCTCCAACGTCTTGAGCCGCGCCCAGACATGGATTGCCGCCTCGATCGCGTTGTTGCCGAGTTGCTTGTACCCCGCATGCGCGGGACGGCCCGTGATGACGATCTGCGCCCACGCGACACCGAGCTGCGCCAGATGGATCGTCTCATCGGTTGGCTCGGGATCGAGCATCGCGTCGACCCGGATGCCCTGGCGCCGGAGCCACTCGACCGTCGCGAGCGCGCCATTGCCGGTGCATTCCTCCTCCACCACCGTGTTGAAGTGAAAGGCGCCGGCGGGCGCATGACCGAGATCCCTGAGCGCGAGGAATCCCGCGAGCGCCGCGATCAAGCCGCCCTTCATGTCGCCGGCACCGCGGCCATGGAGCCACCCGTCTTTCACGTAAGGCCGGAACGGCGCTTCCACCCAGAACTCGTCCGGACCGGTTGGCACGACATCGACATGCCCGCTCACCAGCAGCGAGCGGCCGCGCGTGCCGGCGGCGGTGAAACTGCCGAAGACATTGGCGCCGCCGTGATGACCGGGAACCGGCCGCGAATAGCCGGGATGCTGCGTGAGAAGCTCCAGCTCGACCGGAATCTCCGTGGTCGCGAAGCCGAGCGACTCCAGCAGCGTGCGCATATGCGCCTGCACGGCGCGCTCGTCGCCGGAGATGCTGGGGATGGCGACGATGTCGCGCAGCTGGTGTTCGATCCAGGCCGCGCGCGCGGCGACGGCGCTGCGGATCTGCTCGGCAAGCTCGTCCATGGAAACTCCTCGAACCCGGTGGACCTCGACCCTACGATGAACGGCGCGCGGCCGCATCGGGGCGCGTGACGACGGCTCAGAACGCGTCGGCGGCGTAGGCGCGCTCGAAGCGCTCGATCTCCGGCAGCAGGTCGAGGGTCAAGCCGATTTCATCGACGCCCTTGAGCA
>JANNTF010000146.1:0-1307 GCA_031403455.1 Alphaproteobacteria bacterium
GCCACGTGCTCAACTCGGTATTCCTTGACCACGCCGTGAAGCGTGGAATGACCGGGGCGATCGTTCATCACACCAAGATCCTGCCGCTGCACAAGGTCGCGCCCGAGGAGGTGAAGATCGCCGAAGATCTGATCTTCGATCGGCGCGCCGAAGGCTACGATCCGTTGCATGCTTTCATCGCGCTGTTCCAGGACCGCCAGGCTTCGGCGAAGAGCGTAAAGAAGCGTGCCGAGAAAGTGGAGGAACGGCTCAAGGATCGCATCGTCGATGGCGACAAGCTCGGCCTCAGCGATGATCTCACGCTCGCGATGAAAAGCTGGAAGCCGCTCGACATCATCAACACATTCCTGCTCGACGGCATGAAAGTGGTGGGCGAGCTGTTCGGCGCCGGCAAGCTGCAGCTGCCCTTCGTGCTGCAATCAGCGGAGACGATGAAGGCGGCTGTCGCGCATCTCGAGCCGTTCATGGAACGAGTCGAGGGTCAGCAGCGTGGCACGATCGTGCTGGCGACCGTGAAGGGCGACGTCCATGACATCGGCAAGAATCTCGTCGACATCATTCTCACCAACAACGGCTACAAGGTCGTCAATCTCGGCATCAAGCAGCCGATCGCCAACATCATCACGGCCGCGCGCGAGAATCGCGCCGATGCCATCGGCATGTCCGGCCTGCTGGTGAAGTCGACCGTGGTGATGCGCGAAAATCTCGAGGAGATGACGCGCGAAGGGCTGGACGTGCCGGTGCTGCTCGGCGGCGCCGCGCTGACGCGCAAATATGTCGAGGAGGATTGCCTCGCGGCCTATGGCGCGGGGCGCGTCGCCTACGCGCGCGATGCGTTCGATGGCCTCGACCTGATGGACAAGGTCGTGACCAAGAGCTTCGATGCGATGGTGCAGAGCGCGAGCGCCAAGCGCGAGAGCCGACCGTCGAACACCAAGCGGACATTGGGGCAGGCGGCGCAACCGCTGCGCCCCGTAGACGTCGAGGAGGTGCGCCTGCGTCGCGCCGAGCTCGCGCGCGAATACGCCGTGCCCGAGCCGCCATTCTGGGGCGCGCGCTTCGTCGAGCGTGTGCCCGTCAAGACTCTGATCCCGTATCTCAACGAGACGATGCTCTTCCAGTTCCAATGGGGTTTCCGCAAGGCGGGCAAGAAGCTCGACGAGTGGAAGCAATGGGCGAGCCGCGAGGTGCGCCCGATCCTGCGTCGCATGCTGGAGCTGACCGAGAAGGACGACATCCTGCTGCCGCAGGCCTGTTACGGCTATTGGCGCTGCGTATCCGAAGGCGACAGCGTGGTGCTGTTCGAC
>JANNTF010000147.1:0-3865 GCA_031403455.1 Alphaproteobacteria bacterium
GATCATGGATCAGCGCGCGCACGATCTGTGCGCGCTGGCGCATGCCGCCGGAAAGCTCGTACGGGTAGCGATCCTCGAAACCGGCCAGCCCGACCGCGGCGAGCAGCTCGATGGCGCGCTGCCGATACGCATCCGGGCGATGGCCGCGCAGTTCGATCTGCGCCAGCACGTTGTCGAGCAATGTGCGCCAATCCAGCAGCACGGGGCTCTGGAATACGATGCCAAGCTCGGTCACTGGTCCAGTGACTGCACGGCCGAGGATCTCTACGCTTCCCGTGCTCGGCGCGAGCAGGCCGGCGACCAGTCGCAGCAATGTGCTCTTGCCGCAACCCGACGGCCCGACGACCGAAACGAAATCGCCAGCACCGATGTCGAGATCGATGCCGGCGAGGGCGTGGGTCTCCTGGCCCGCGCGCCGGAAGATCTTGCTGATCCCGGCGACGCGGATCGCAGTCGCGTTGGTCACTGCGCCGCGAAATCGTTGGTGAAGAACGCGGTCGACGGCATGTCGGTCTTCAATTCGCGATAGTCGCGCATCAGCTCGAATGTCTGCTGCCACGTGGCCGGATCGTTCCATCCGACGCGCTTGCCGGCCGAAAGCCCTGCCCGGGTCGACACGTTTGAATCGCTTACCTCGGCGAGCAGCGTCGCCGCGACGAGGTCGTCCTTTATGCGTTTGATCGAAGCCGCCGCCGCCGCCGGTTCGGCCAGCATGGCCTCGTAGGACCTTGCCGTTGCGCGCACGAAGCGGCGCACGAGCTCGCCCTGCTTCGCGATCGTGTCGGGATGCGTGATGATCGCCATCCCGATCGTGTTCACACCGATATCGGCGAAGGGGATGATGACCGGATCGACATTGCGCTGGCGCATGAGATTGGGCTGGTCCGAGATGCCGCCGAGCAGCGCATCCGTCTGCTTCTCCAGCACCGACGGGACCTTCGCCGCCGCATCCATCATGACAAGACGGATCGAGCTCGCATCGAGCTTGTTGACCGCGACCACGGCGGGCCAGAGCTGTGTGAGCGCGTCGCCTGCCGTCACGGCGAGGCGCTTGCCCTGGAGGTCCTTGATCGTGGTGATGCCGCTATCCTTGCGCGCGACGACCGCGAAGCTTGAGATGCCAACGACGGTCATCACGGCCTTGGCCGGGATGCCGCGCGCCGCCCCGACCATCAGACTGCCAGCATCGGCCATCGCGAAAGTGTCTTCCTTGGATCCGATGAGCTGCACCGACCGCACCGAGCCGCGACCCTCGTTGATCGTCAGATCGATACCTTCCTCCTTGAAGTAGCCGCGCTCCTTGCCAAGCGCGAAGGCGCCGTGATTTCCACCGAGGTACCAGTTCAGCCGGATGCTTGCGCTATCCTGCTGCGCTGAGGCATGGCTCGCGATCAGCACGCCAATCGCGAGCGTCCAAATTCCCGTCTTCATGTTTCCCCCTCCATCTGGTTCTACTACCGATCCGAAGCGGTTTCGCGCCCCGGCCCATGCTGCGAAACGTGCCATGGAATCGAAATTCGTTCCAGAAACTCGACCAGATAATAAATCGAAAGTCCGATCGCGCTCAGCAGTAGAACGGTGGCGAACACCGCCCCGGATTGCATGTTGCCGCCATATTCCTGCAGCAGATAGCCGAGGCCGCGATCAGCCGCGACGAACTCGCTGACGACCGCACCCGTTACGGCGTTGACGGCGCCGATCTTCAGCCCGGTGAACATCGACGGCAGCGCCGAAGGCAGGCGGATCATGCGAAACAATCGCCAGAAATTGGCGCCGGTCGAACGCGCGAACTCCATCACCTCGGGATTGACGCCGCGGAATCCAGCGACGTTGTTCACCAGCATTGGGAAAAAACAAAGCAGGAAGACCATCAGCAGCTTCGACACCAGCCCGATGCCAAGCCAGATGACGAAGACCGGCGCCAGCGCGATCTTCGGGATCACCTGGAAAGCCACGATCAGCGGGTAGATATTGCGCTCCATCCAGGCCGAGAACGCGATACCCATCGCGAGCGGCACGCTGACCACGATCGCGATTGCATAGCCGATTACGATCTGCAGCGTGGTGGCCTTGGCGCCATCGAAGATGCGCGACCAGCGCCGCACGAGCTCAACCAGAATCGCCGACGGCGCTGGCAGCAGATAATCCTTCACGGCGAAAACCCAGACTGCGGCTTCCCATGCCAGCACGAGGACGAGCGCGGCGATGAGACCGCGGGGGAACAGCGCTGCCAGTCGGGAGAATGAGTTTGAAGGCATGACGCCACTCTAGACGCGTGCTCCGTGCGCAGCGATAGTCCCGTGATCAGAGGGAAGACGGCATGCCGCTTTCAATCGCTTTTGTCGGCGTCGCGCATTGGCACGCGCCGATCTACCTGGAGATCGTCAAGGCTCTGGGCTGCCCGGTGGTGGGCGCCAGCGACCTCGACGCGGTGGCCGGGCAAGCGGCCTGTCAGCGATTGGGGCTGGATTTCACGCCCGATGCCGACGCGATGCTCGCGCGCCGCAAGCCGGATTTCGTGATCCTCCTGCCGCGCCATGACCGCGCGCTCGACGAGCTGGCGCCGGTGCTCGATCGACGCCTGCCATTCCTGATCGAGAAGCCGATGGGCGTCTCGGGAGCGATCGCGCAGGAAGTCGCGCGGCGCACGCGGACAGCCGGGGTTTGGGCGGCGCCCGCACTGCCAAACCGCATGCTGGAGATCTGGGCGCGGCTGCATCTGCTCGAGACGAGCGGCAAGCTCGGTCGCGTGATGCATGCGGGCTTTCGAATGATCAACGGACCGCCCGATCGCTATCGCACGATGCATCACGTGCCGTGGATGCTCGACCCCGTACTCGGCGGCGGCGGCGCGCTGCGCAATCTCGGCATGCACGGCGCCGATGCGAGTCTGATGCTCGCGCAAGGTGCGCCGCCGGACATCGTCGGTGCGCGCACGACGCGCCACGGCTACGGCGAAGACGTCGATGAGTACGCGACGGCTCTCCTGGCGCTCGCCGGTGGCGCCGCCGTACAGATCGAGGCCGGCTATAGCTGGGCGCCATCGACCAGCGGCGATTTCGAATGGCGGATCGCCGCGACCGGCGCCTATCTGCAGCAGACCAAGGGGCGTCTCGTGGTGCATCTCGCCGGCGGGGAGATCGAGACGCTCGATACAATGCAGCCGAGCTATGCGCCGATGATCGAGCGCGTGTTCGCGGATTTGCGCGCAGGGAACGCGCCGTTTGCGAGCCTTGAGGAATGCGCGGCGGCGACGTTGCTCTGCGACGCGATCTACGCGGCTGCGGCGGTCAGGCCGGCGGCGGGATCGGGCGCGTCGCGTTGATCAGCACGTAGAGGCCCGAGGCGATCACCATCGCGCCGCCAATGAACAGATTGATGTCGGGCTTCTCGTTCCAGACGAAATAGCCCAGCAGGATCGCCCAGATGATCCCGGTATAGTCGAAGGGCGAGATGACGCTGGCGGGCGCGAGGCGATAGGCCGACGTGATCAGCAGATGCGCGATGCCGGCGATGATTCCGACGAGCGCCAATAGCGACCATTGCACGCCGCCCGGCATGCGCCAGTCGAGCGGCGCCACGATGGCCGTCGTGAGGCTCAGCGCGACCATGTAGTAGAAGACGATCGTCGTCGTGCGTTCCGCCGTCCCCATGCGGCGGATCAGGACGAGGGCGAAGGACACCAGGAATTGCGCGGTCATGCCGACCGCGAGTGCCCAGAGCGACGCGCTTCCGGTCGGCGGGACGATGATCAGGACGCCCACGAAGCCCACGGCGATCGCGGCCCAGCGGTGCAGCCCGACCGTCTCGCCGAGCACCGGCGCCGACAGGGCGGTGACGAAGAGCGGCACCATGAACGACATCG
>JANNTF010000148.1:0-6673 GCA_031403455.1 Alphaproteobacteria bacterium
TCGTCGGCGAGCCGCTGATGAACTTCGAGTCCGCGCGCGGCGCTGCGTTGCGTGACCGCGTCAGTGAGCTGCTCGTCCTCGTCGGGCTCTCGGCGCGTCACCTCGACCGCTATCCGCACGAGTTCTCCGGCGGCCAGCGCCAGCGTATCGGCATCGCGCGCGCGCTCGCGACCTACCCCAAGCTGATCGTCTGTGACGAACCGGTCTCGGCGCTCGATGTGTCGATCCAGGCTCAAGTCATCAATTTGCTCAAGGATCTGCAGCGCGCGCGCGGGCTCGCCTACATCTTCATCGCGCATGATCTGGCCGTCGTGAAGCACGTCGCCGATCGCGTGGCCGTGATGTATCTCGGCCGGATCGTCGAGCAGGGACGCAAATCGGCGATTTTCTCCACGCCCCGTCATCCCTATACGCAAGCGCTCCTGGTGGCGATTCCGTTGCCTGATCCGGGCGCGCGGCGCGAACGGCCGGTCCTCGAAGGCGACGTGCCCAGTCCGCTCAATCCGCCGTCGGGGTGTCACTTCCATACGCGCTGCCCGCATGCGGAGCCGCGCTGCCGCAGCGAGGAACCGCGCGTGCGCCTGATCGCGGCGGAGCACGACGTCGCATGCCATCGCGCCGAAGAGATCGCCGCATCCTTCAGCCTGCCGAAAGCCGACATGTCGCCGCGCTACGAGGCGAAGCTCGCCGCCTACCGTCGCGCCGCGGCGGCGCGCGGCGGCGTCAGAACGCAAGCTACCTGAGCACGCCCGGCTGGATCGGCTCGTCGCGCCGCACGTTGCGGTCGCGATTGGCGTCGAACAGATCGCCATCACGATCGCGGCTATATGGAAACACCTCGCGCAGCTCGTCATCGAAGGCCGGCGGAAGCATCGGATCGGCGGCACCGCCGCGCCCGGCGCGTTGCCAAGTCTCCTGAGCCATCTTGTTGACCGACGCGACCGGCAGGCTCGCCGCGCCGAACCCCGCCGGGCGCCCCTGAATGTCGAGCGCCAAGATTTCCAAGCGATAGGTGAAACGCTGGAATTCGCCGGGACACGGACCGGTATAGCCGGGCAGCGCGCCGATGGGGACCAGGCCGGGCTCCTCCGGCACGGGGATCGTCCACTCGGTCGGGGTCTGCACCAGAACGCTCATGTTCGACATCCGCACCCGATAGCGAGCGGTCCCGGCCGGGACGTTCTGCAGCGCGATCGGCGGGGATTGCGATCCGGCACAGACATTCTCCAGTCCCAGCCGCACCGCGACGCGCAGCTGCGGCAGATCGCGATAACTCGTCGCCATCGGCGCGCAAGCGACGAGGGAGGCGCCAGACAGCAGCACGGTCAGGACGCGCAACGGGTGAAGGCGGTTCACAGCAGCCATGGCGGTGTTCTAGCTTGCGCGCGCGACGCGCGAAACCCCCGCCAAGGCCCGAGTTGTCTGCCGATGAGTGATCAGATCGAATGCGCCGTGATCGGTGCAGGTGTCGTCGGGCTGGCCGTCGCGCGGGCGCTGGCGCTGGCGGGACGCGAGGTCATCGTGCTCGAAGCCGCGGACGCGATCGGCACGGAGACGAGTTCGCGCAACAGCGAAGTGATCCATGCCGGGATCTACTACGCGCCGGGCAGCCTGAAGGCCCGGCTCTGCATCGCCGGCAAGGCCTTCCTCTATGCCTATTGCGCCGAACGCGGGATTCCCCATCGCCGTTGCACCAAGCTGATCGCGGCGACACGCGTGGAGCAACTCGCCGGCCTCGACAAGATCCAGGCGCAGGCGCGCGCCAACGATGTGCATGACCTCGCCCTGATCAGCGCCGGCGCGGCGCGCGATCTCGAGCCGGCGCTGAACTGCGTCGCTGCGTTACTGTCGCCATCGACCGGGATCATCGACAGTCACGCGCTGATGCTGGCGTATCAAGGCGATGCGGAGGCGCACGGCGCTGTGCTCGCGTTTCTCAGCCCGGTGATCGGGGGCGAGGTACGCAACGACGGCATCGAGCTCAGCGTTGGCGGCGCCGAGCCGACGCGGCTGAACGCGCGGCTGGTGGTGAATGCCGCGGGGCTGGGCGCTCAGGCCGTCGCGCGTGCGATCGCCGGTTTGCCGTCCACCAACGTGCCGCCGCTGCATTATGCGAAGGGCAATTACTTTTCGCTCGTCGGCAAGGCGCCGTTTTCGCGACTGGTCTACCCCGTTCCGGAGCCAGGTGGTCTCGGTGTGCACATCACGATCGATCTCGGGGGCCAGGCGCGGTTCGGTCCGGATGTCGAGTGGATCGAGCGCCTCAGCTATGACGTCGACCCGCTGCGCGCCGATAAATTCTACGCGGAAGTGCGCCGCTATTGGCCCGGCTTGCAGGATGGCAGTCTGCAGCCGGCCTATTCGGGCGTGCGGCCGAAGCTCGGCCCGGCCGGCGCGCCGGTCGCCGATTTCGTCGTGCAAGGGCCGGCCGTGCATGGCGTGCCTGGGCTGGTCAATCTCTTCGGCATCGAATCGCCCGGGCTGACGGCGTCGTCGGCGATTGCCGATCTGGTGGTCGAGGAGCTGCGCGCGTTCTTCTGACTTGCCTCACGGTTCGGCGATGCGCTGCAGCGAATAGCCGCGTGACCGCAGGCAGCCTTCGAAGAGGCGATTGCGATTCATGCTCTCCGACAATTCCAGCTGCTGCAGGCGCGATTGGGCGAAGGCGCGCTCACCGGGCGAGCGCGCGCGATAGGCCTCCCAACCGAGCCGATCACGTTCGAATCCCGTCGCGCGCTGCGCGTGAAAAGCCGCTTCGTTGCGGCAAATGTTGAAATCCTCGTTGCGCTGCCCGACCGACGCCGACGGATTGACCCAGGCATGCGTCGGCGCGCACGCTGTGAGCGACAGCAGGGCCAGCAGGGTCAGGCAATGGGGCAGCGGGGTCGACACGGCGTTCACGCGATCGCTATGGTAACCCACAATGCGCATCCGCGCGCCAAACTTCCGGGGAAACATTCAGGTCATGGACATTCCGCGCAACGCCTTCAAACGCGCGCTCGCCGAAGGACGCCGTCAGATCGGCCTGTGGAGCACGCTCGGCAGCAACGTCGTGGCCGAGATCCTCGCGCCCGCCGGGTATGATTGGATCCTGCTCGACATGGAGCATTCGCCCAATGAAATCCCCGGCTTGATTCAGCAGATGCAGGCGCTGACCGGCGGCACGGCCACGCCGATCGTCAGGCCGGCCTGGAACGATCCGGTCATCATCAAGCGCGTGCTCGACGCAGGCGCGCAGTCGATCCTCGTGCCATTCATCCAGAACGCCGCCGAGGCCCGCGCCGCGGTCGCCGCCACGCGCTATCCGCCGGACGGCATTCGCGGGGTTTCCGCGGGTGCCCGCGCCGGACGCTACGGTCGCATCGATGGCTATCTCCATAAGGCGAACGCCGAGATGTGCGTCCTCGTCCAGATCGAGACCCCGATGGGTCTCACCAATCTCGAAGCGATCGCCTCGGTGCCGGGAGTCGATGGCGTGTTCATCGGGCCCTCCGATCTGGCGGCGACTCACGGCCATCTCGGCAATCCCGGCCATCCCGATGTCGACAAGATGATCTTCGACGCCGGCACGCGGTTGAAGAAGATCGGCAAGCCCGCGGGGTTTCTGACGCCGAACCAGGATCTCGCGCGGCGCGTGATCGACGCGGGGTTCACCTTCGTCGCCGTCGGCAGCGACTCGGCCTTGCTGGTGCGCAGCGCCGACGCGCTCGTCAAGACATTCAAGGGGTGAGACATGAAACCCGATTTGCTCTCGATCGAGCCGTTGCGTCCGCAATCCATGGAGGAGCTGGCGCAGTTCTTCACCATCCACCAGCTCTCGATGGACAAGGCGACTTGGCTTGATCAGGCGAAGCCGGTGGCCGAGCGCGTGCGTTTCGTTCAGACGACGGGGTTCAGCGGCTGTCCCTCGGCGTTGATGACCGCCTTGCCGAAGCTCGAGATCGTGGGCTGCATGGGCGTTGGCGTGGACGCGATCGATCTGGCCCAGGCCAAGCAACGGGGCATTGCCGTGACGAACACCCCGGAAGTGCTCAACGACGACGTCGCCGATCTGGCGATCGCCTTGCTGCTGATGACGGCCCGTCATCTCGGCCTGTCGGAGCGCTACGTGCGTGACGGGCGATGGAAGAAGCTGGGCAACCAGGCGCTCGCGACCAAAGTGTCAGGCAAGCGGCTCGGCATCGTTGGCATGGGGCGGATCGGCAAGGTGATCGCCAAGCGTGCCCAAGCCTTCGACATGGACATCAGCTACCACGCCCGCCATCGCGCCGACGTGCCGTTCCGGCACTATCCCGATCTGCTTGCCATGGCGCGCGCGATCGACTTCATGATCGTGATCGTGCCGGGTGGCCCGGCGACCAAGAATCTCATCAATGCCGCCGTGATCGAGGCGCTCGGCCCCAAGGCCATCTTCGTCAATGTCTCGCGCGGGTCGGTCGTGGATGAGCCTGCGCTGGTGGCGGCGCTCGTCACCGGCAAGCTGGCCGGCGCCGGCCTCGATGTCTTTGCCGATGAGCCGAACGTGCCGGAGGCGTTGCTCAAGCTCGACAATGTCGTCCTGGCGCCGCATGTCGGCAGCGGCACCCAGGAGACGCGGGGCGCCATGGCCGATCTCGTGGTCAACAACCTGCGCGCCCATCTCGACGGCAAGCCGCTGCTCACGCGCGTGGGGTGATACCGAGCCGGTGCTCCATCGCGGCGCGCTGCCAGGCGAGCCACGCGTAGACGACCGCGCCTGCGAGGCTGAGCCACCACAACCCGAACACGAGCGGAATGACGAGCAGCTCCGCCAGCATGGGCATGTAGGCGAGGCCGCTCAGCAGCTGTGTCGGCGCGGCCGGCGCGGCGTGTCCCGGA
The DNA here is from genome assembly GCA_031403455.1 of Alphaproteobacteria bacterium. GTDB lineage: Bacteria > Pseudomonadota > Alphaproteobacteria > CACIAM-22H2 > CACIAM-22H2 > CAIOSQ01. The sequence continues at coordinate 4,858 of JANNTF010000148.1, forward strand.
TCGGTGAAGAGACGCCACGTCCAGCGCCGTCGTTCCTTGACCAGCCGCGTCGCGCGCAGCACGAGCAAGGCGCCGGCGGCGATCAGCCAGCTCCCGTCGATCTGCGTGTCGGCGTCGATGCGTAGGGCGAGGATCGCCAGCCAGATCGCATGGAACAGCGACAATTGTAGATGCAGCATCTCGCCGTGCTCGACGCTGCCGTCCGCCAGCCGCCGCTCCGCATTCAGCCGGCTCAACCAGAACTCGACCAGACGCAGGACGAGCAGCAGGCCGAGAACGCAAGAACCGGGCGAAATGGTTGTCATGGGCAGGCTCGCATCTATCGCCGCGACGAGATGGCTTCGGTAACATGAGTTGACGACGCTGCGCGCCTCGCTTCCGATCTCATCCGAGTCCATCCTTTCCACATCGTCTTGCAAGCCGTTCGACATGACATTGATGGCGCGCCTTCGGGCCTACCTCTTCGCCGGCATTCTGGTGACCGCGCCGATCGCGATCACGGCCTATCTGGCCTGGCTCGTCGTCAGCTTCGTCGACGAGCGCGTCACCAAGCTGCTCCCCCACGACTACAACCCGAACAGCTATCTGCCCTTCGCGATCCCGGGCTTCGGACTCATTCTGATCGCGATCACGCTGGTCGTGATCGGCTGGTTCACGGCGGGATTGCTCGGCCGTCTGGTGGTGCGCATCGGCGAAGCGATCGTGGCGCGCATGCCGGTCGTCAGCAACGTCTACTCGGCCGTCAAACAAATCTTCGAAACGGTCATCAAGCAGCGATCCCAGACTTTTCGCACGGTCGTCCTCATTGAGTTCCCGCGCGCAGGCTTGTGGCGTATCGGATTCCTCACGGGCGAGACGCCGGGGCAGGCGCAATCGGTGCACCCGACACCGCTCGCCAATGTCTTCATCCCGAATACGCCCAACGTGGCGACCGGCTTCCTCGTGCTGGTGCCGCGCGAGGAGTTGATCGTGCTGGAACTGACGACCGAAGAGGCGCTCAAGACCATCGTCTCGGCGGGTATCGCCGTGCCCACGGCGGAGCAACTGGCGGCGCGGACCAAGCCTCAGCCGGAGCGGATCAGCGAAACGGCCGCATCCCGTTCGAACAAATAGAGCAGGGTGCGCAGCGCAGCGCCGCGCCCGCCGGCCAGTCCGCCGTCGCGCTCGATCAGCAGGCGCGCCTCGTCGCGCGCGATCTCCACGAGATCGCTGTCGACCACGAGATCGACCAGGCGGAATTCAGGCAAACCGCTCTGACGGGTTCCCAGCAACTCGCCAGCGCCGCGCAGCCGCAGATCTTCCTCCGCGATGCGAAACCCGTCCTCGGTCTCGCGCATGATCGCGAGCCGCGCCTTGGCGGTGTCGCTCGGCTTTCCCTGATAGAGCAGGAGACAGGTCGATTGCTGGTCGCCGCGCCCGACACGGCCGCGCAGCTGATGCATCTGCGCGAGGCCGAAGCGCTCGGCGTGCTCGACCACCATCACGGTAGCGGCCGGCACATCGACACCGACTTCGATCACCGTGGTCGCGACCAGAATGGCAGCCTCGCCTTCCGCGAAACGCACCATTGCCGCGTCCTTCTCGGCCGGCTTCATCCGGCCATGAATCAAGGCGACGCGCTGCGCACCGAACCGCGCCTCGAGCCAGGCCGCGCGCTCGGTCGCGGCGGCGAGATCGATCTCCTCGGATTCTTCCACTAAGGGACAGACCCAGAAAGCCTTGCCGCCCTTCGCCGTCAAACGCGCCAACCCATCCGCGACGTCGTCCAGGCGCTCCAGTGGAACGATGCGCGTGTCGACCGGCTTGCGGCCGCCCG
>JANNTF010000149.1:0-2520 GCA_031403455.1 Alphaproteobacteria bacterium
CATCGCGCGTGCCGCATCGAGTTCGATCGACATGTCCGCCAGCATCCACTGCAAACCCTGGAACTCGGCGATCGGCCGGCCGAATTGCACCCGGCTTTGCGCGTAGGCCAGCGCCTTGGCGAAGGCGCCTTGCGCGATACCCAGTGCCACGGTCGCCGCACCACAGCGCTGGGCATTGTAGGCGTCCATCAGCGCCGCGAAGCCGCGGGCGAGACCACCCGGTGCGCGCAGCACCATGTCGTCGCCGACCTCGAGGTCGGCGAAGCGCAGCTCTGCCTCCGGCATGCCCTTGAGACCCATCGACGGGATGCGCCGTGTGACGATCAACCCTTGCGGCGCGCCGTCGCCCTGGCGCTGAACGATGAAGCCCCCGATCCCCTGATCGCGTCCGTCCTCGATGACGCGCGCGAAGATCACGTGCAGCTTCGAGATCCCGCCGCCGGTGATCCAGGTCTTCTCGCCGTTGATGACCCAGCGATCGCCGTGCCGCACCGCGGTCGTGCGCATGTCCGTCGCGGCGGAGCCGGCCTCGGGTTCGGTGATGCAGATCGCGGGCTTGTCGCCGGCGAGCACGAGTGCGGCCGAGAGCCGCTTCTGCGCCTCCGTGCCGTACGCCATGACCGCGCCGATGGCGCCCATATTCGCCTCCACCGCAACGCGACCGGCGACGGCGCAGGCCTTGGCGAGTTCCTCGATCACCAGCGCGGCCTCGAGATAGCTCGCGCCCGCCCCGCCATAGGCACGGGGGATCGTCATGCCCATGAATCCGGCTTCGGTCATACGGGCAACGACGGGCCAGGGATAGCGCTCGCTGCGATCGGTCTCGGCGGCTGTCGGCTCGATCTCCTGGGCGAGCGATCGCGCGCGCGCGCGCAAGGCCACCTGGTCGGTCGTGAGGTCGGTCATGGCGATCGGGTTCCTGGTCGTCTCGAGAGTCCTCGAGCCTACCGATCATCTATCCGTGAGGAAAAACGAGATTTCATGAAATCATCATCGAGTTTTCCTCACGGATTGGCGGAACCGACCGATGACGATCAAGGCGCTGCGCACGCTGCTCGCGATCAACCGCCATGGCAGCTTCGCCGCCGCCGGCCAAGCCGTCGGCCTGACACCTTCGGCGGTGAGCCTGCAGATCCGTGGCCTGGAGCAGCGGCTCAATGCGCGGCTGTTCGACCGCGACACGCGCGTGCCGCGCCTCACGCAGCCGGGGCATCTCGCGGTCGCGCGCGCCCAGGAGATCCTGCGTCTCTACGACGAGATGCCGGACTCGCTCGCGGCGAGCGGCGAGATCGCCGGCACGCTGATGCTCGGCGCCATTCCGACCACGTTGACCGGCTTCCTGCCCGATGCGCTCGCGCGGCTGCGCACGCTGCACCCGCGGCTGCGTGTGCGGTTGGTCGCCGGGCTCTCGGCCGAACTCGCGGCGGGTGTCGAGCGCGGCGAGCTCGACGCGGCGCTGACGACCGAGCCGATGGAGCGGCTCGCGCGCGACCTCGCCTGGACCCGGGTCGCCGAGGAACCCCTCGCCGTCATCGCGCCGCCCGGCGCGCGCGGCCGCGACGACAAGACACTGCTCGAATCCTATCCGCTGATCCGCTTCAATCGCCGCGCCTGGGCCGGCCGCCTGATCGATGCCGAATTGAGGCGACGCAAGATCGCCGTCGTCGAAGGCATGGAGCTCGACAGTCTCGAAGCGATCGCACGCATGGTCTCGAGCGGACTCGGCGCCTCGATCGTCCCTGCCCGCCTCGCGAGCCTGCCCGAAGCGCGCCGCCTGCGCGTCGTTCCCTTCGGCAAGCCGCCGGTGATCCGCACCGTCGGCCTCATCGACCGGCCCGGCTCCCCGCGTGCGCCGCTGATCCAGGCGCTGCTGGCGACGCTGAGGCCGAAATGACCCCGCGCGACCTCCGGCGCCAATGCGTTGCCGATTGCGGCGACATACGGCACGTTGATCGCCGAGGCCTCCCGATCCCGCGCCGCGCGGATGAACCACGCGTGCCCAAACGCATACCAAGCTGACGACAACCCGAGGAAACGACGATGACGCGAATGACGACGGAAGAAGCCTTCGTGAAGATCCTGCAGATGCATGGCATCGAGCATGCGTTCGGCATCATCGGCTCGGCGTTCATGCCGATCTCCGACCTGTTTCCGAAGGCGGGCATCAAATTCTGGGACGTCGCGCAGGAGACCAATGGCGGCTACATCTGCGACGGCTACACGCGCACCACCGGCAAGATTGCGATGGTGATCGCGCAGAACGGACCCGGCGTGACGGGCTTCGTGACCGCGATGAAGACCGCCTATTGGAACCACACGCCGATGCTGCTCGTGACGCCGCAGGCGGCGAACAAGACGATCGGCCAGGGCGGGTTCCAGGAAGTCGAGCAGATGGCGCTGTTCCGCGACATGGTCTGCTACCAGGAAGAAGTGCGCGACCCGACGCGCGTGGCGGAGGTCCTCGCCCGCGTCATCGCCAAGGCGATCCGCGGTTCCGCGCCCGCGCAGATCAACGTGCCG
>JANNTF010000150.1:0-2979 GCA_031403455.1 Alphaproteobacteria bacterium
GAAGCCGATCGCGTTGCGAAACAGGGGAGAAAAATCGAAACTCGTCATGGAGCATCCTCCTTAAGGAAGCGAGGTTGAATTGGCCGCCGCCCACGCGGGCCGGCTGCCGGTTGCATTCACGCTGGTCCTTGCGGTCCCCGAACGGGCGGCCGCGATCAACGCCTCAGCCAAATGGGAGGTGACGAGGTATGAGTCAAGACGCGGAGGCTTAGGCCGTCGTTAAGCTTGCCTGCACCGCGCGCGGCTCGCAGAGTTTGGTCATGAACGCAGCCGCAGACAGCATCTTCTTCAAGCGCACCTTCGACGAAGTCGTTGGATTGTTGGTGGAGACGCGGGCCTATCTGTCGAGCGTCGACGCGGCCAGCCTTCCTGGTCTGACTCCCGAGGAGCGCTTGCAGAGCAGTGCCGAGAGCATGCGGGTGACCGCGCGGCTTGCTCAGATCATGTCCTGGATGCTGGCGCAGAAAGCCGCCGCGGCCGGGGAGATTTCCTTGGTCGAAGCGAGCGGCCCGAGCTTCGCGGTGCCTGACGATCCGACCTGTCTTGCCGAGACGGACATGGAGGCTTCGCGTCTGCCGCCAAATCTGCTCGATCTCATGGACCGTAGTCGGCGGCTCTACGTCCGGGTCCGGCACCTGAACGGGCTCGTGGCACGAGCCTTGGCCAATGCCGGGTAGCCTCGCCCGATGTCGCGCGCAGATGCATGCGGCATCACCAAAAAGAACCACCAACCAGCATCATCAAAAAGAAAGGGCGCCAACATGGCGCCCCTCGCTTTCCGGTCATGGAGCCGAAGCTCAGGTATTTTCAACTTTCTTCTCCGAGCTGGCGGGCGCCGCCGGTGCGTCCTTCTTTGCGCCCAGATTTGCGAAGCGTTTGTTGAACTTCGATACCTGGCCGCCCGACTTGATCTCGCGATGCTGGCCGGTCCAGGCCGGATGAGTCTTCGGGTCGATATCGAGACGCACCGTGTCTCCGGGCTTGCCGTACGTGGAGCGCGTCTTGAACTGCGTACCGTCGGTCATGACCACGTTGATCTCATGATAGGCGGGATGGATGTTCGGCTTCATGACAGGGTCTCCGAGGGGCAGCGGGATGCGCGCCCGAGTTTGGACGGCGCGGTATAGCGAAGCGGCGATACCGAATCAAGCAATCGCATGGCAAGCGACGGCGCGGCCCGGAGCCGATGCGCTTTGTGGTCGTCGGGCTGCGTGATAAACCCAACCGCGGCTTCATCTCTTCATCCGGAGCAACATGGACGAGCGCGCATTCGAGGCGCTGGCGGGCGATACGCTCGTGCGGCTGGCTGAGCGTCTGGAAAATGGCGCGGCGACGGATCTCGACGTCGAGTTGCAGGCGGGTATCCTGACCCTGGAACTCCCGGATGGTCGGCAATACGTCGTCAACAAACATGCCCCCAACCGGCAGATCTGGCTCTCCAGCCCGGTATCGGGGGCCAAGCATTTCGGTTGGACGGGCGAGATCTGGCTTTCGACCCGCGGCCCAGAGCGCCTCGAGGCCTTCCTGGCCGAGGAGCTTTCGGGGCTCACCGGAACCCGCGTCGACCTCCTCTGACGGGCGCCCGAGACGTGACGCCGTCACCATCCGCGGATGACCGCAAGCCCGTGCGGACGAATCCTCGCGTGCTGCGCCGTCTCTTCGCTTTCCTCGTGCCGTACCGGATGCAGATCGCCGGGGCTGCGCTCGCGCTCGTCGCCGCCTCCATGGCCGTGCTCGGCTTCGGCGCCGGTCTGCGCTGGCTGGTCGATACGGGATTTGCGACCCGCGATCCCGGGCGCCTCGATCAAGCGTTGCTCGGTATGCTTCTCGTCGTCGTGCTGCTGGCCGGTGCGACGTTCGCGCGCTCGTGGCTGGTGTCCTGGATCGGCGAACGCGTCACCGCCGATCTGCGCTCCCGCGTCTTTGGCCATGTCGTGACGCTGTCACCGGCGTTCTTCGAGAGTACGCGGGTGGGGGAGGTCATCTCGCGGCTGGTCGCCGATACGACGCTGTTGCAGAGCATCGTCGGCTCCTCGGCCTCGATGGCCTTGCGCAATGTGCTGCTGGTCGTCGGCGGGACGACGATGATGGCCGTCACGTCGCCGCGCCTGACCGCGTTCACGTTCGCCGTGCTGCCGCTCGTCGTCGTGCCGATCATCGTCTTCGGTCGTCGCGTCCGCGCCTTGTCCCGCGCGAGCCAGGATCGCATCGCGGACACGGGGGCCGATATCGAGGAGACGCTCAACGCGGTGCGCACGGTGCAGGCTTTCGGGCGCGAAGGCGACCGCACGCGAGCCTTCGCCGATCGTGTCGAGGAGTCGGTCGCCATCGCGCATCGGCGCAATCGCGCCCGTGCGGCGCTCGCGGCGATCGTCATCCTCCTGGTATTCGGCGCGATCGGGGTCGTGCTGTGGATCGGCGGTCATGACGCGATCGACGGCAGCCTCTCCGCGGGCCAGCTGTCGGCTTTCGTGTTTTACGCCGTGATCGTCGCTGGGTCGGTGGGATCGATCAGCGAATTCTTCAGCGACCTGCAGCGGGCGGCCGGTGCGGCTGAACGCTTGTTCGAACTCCTGGATGCCGTGCCGGCGCTGAAGATCCCGGCCGTGCCATCGACGCTGGCGACGCCGGCACGCGGGGCGATCGCGTTCGAGCACGTCGGGTTTTCCTATCCCTCCCGGCCGGATCGCCGCGTGCTCGATGGCGTGGATTTTTCGATCGCGCCGGGGGAGACCGTGGCGATCGTTGGACCGTCGGGCGCTGGCAAGTCGACGATCCTTCAGCTGGCGATGCGCTTCTACGACCCGAGTTCCGGCCGCGTGACCTTCGATGGTGTCGACGTGGCGGGCTGCGATCCAGCAAGCTTGCGCAACCGCATGGCGCTGGTTGCCCAGGAGCCCGTGATCTTCGCGACCGATGTGGCGGGCAACATCCGCTTCGGACGTTCCGACGCCAGCGACGCCGAGCTGCACGCGGCCG
>JANNTF010000151.1:0-1418 GCA_031403455.1 Alphaproteobacteria bacterium
CCCTCGCCGAGCCAGTTCGCACTCGCGCCGCCGGTCGCGCCGCCGTCGAGCCCATAGGGCGGGAAGCGCAGCCGATCGGCGCGCAGCTGCAACACCGCTTCTGCCGCGAGCAGACGATAGCTGCGCGACAATCCGAGCCCACCGCGGAAGCGCCCCGCGCCGCCGCTGTCGGGCACCAGCGCGTATTCCTCGATACGCACGGGATGCTGGCGTTCGAGCACTTCGACGGGCGTGTTGGAAAGATTCTGCGAGGGATTGGTGATCGCCTCGATGCCGTCCTTGTCCGGTCTGCCGCCCCAGCAACCGCTGATCATGTCGACGATGATGAAGGGGCGATTGTCCGGATGCCGACCGCCGAGGCAGACGACCGTGTTCCCGCCCTCGCCGGCCGCGGGCATGATGTGCGGCACGATCTGCGCGAGCGCGCCGAACATCGTGTCCATCACGCGATATCCGGTCAGCGCGCGCGCGGCGACCGGCGCCGGCGAAACGGGGTTGAGGACGCTGCCCTCCGGTGCCGTCACCTCGATGCAGCGAAACACGCCGGCATTGTTCGGGATGTCGCCCAGCAGGGCACAGCGCACGCTCAGGAACGCGTTCGATTTGGTGAAGGAGAGCGTGGAGTTGATCGCCGCGCGAACCTGGCGCGAGGTGCCTTCCCAATCGACCAGCAACGTGCCGTTCTCGCGCACCGTGATGGCGACCGAGAGCGGTACCGGCTCATCGGAGAGCCCGTCGCTGTCGATATGATCCGTGAAGCGGTAGGTGCCCCGCGGCCAGGTCATGATCTCCGCGCGCGTCATGCGCTCGGCATAGTCGAGCAGGGCGGCGAGATAGCCGCGCAAACCATCGGCGCCATAGCGCGCGACCAGGCGTCCGAGCTCGCGTGCGCCGACCTGGCAGGCCGCGTATTGCGCGCGCATGTCGCCGAGCACCAGCGCCGGCACGCGCACATTGAGCCCGATGATGGCCTCCAGCGTCTCGTCCATCGCGCCGGCATGGAACAGCTTGAGCGGCGGGATGCGCAGGCCTTCCTGGAAGATCTCCGTGCTGTCGGCCGCGTTGGAGCCGGGCACGCGTCCGCCCATGTCGGTGTGGTGGCAGATGACGACGGTCCAGGCGAGGATCTCCGCGCCCGCGAACACCGGATAGAACATGAACACGTCGGGCAGATGCATGCCGCCGCAATAGGGATCGTTCATGATCACCGCATCGCCGGGCGCGAGACGGTCCTTCCACCGCGCCTGCACCGCTCCCATCGCCTCGGGGATGGCGCCGAGATGCTGCGCGATCGTCTTCGCCTGCGCGACCATCTCGCCCTTCGCGTCGCAGATCGCCGCCGAGTAATCCATCACGTCCTTGACGATCTCCGAGCGCGCGGTGCGGATCACCGTGTAGGCGACCTCGTCGACGATCGC
>JANNTF010000152.1:0-1800 GCA_031403455.1 Alphaproteobacteria bacterium
GCGCTGCTGACCCAGACGGGAACGCTGCGCGTATCCGAGTTCGGGGACGGCGCACGCGCCGGATTTTGCCTGATGGGGGCGTGCCAGGATTGTTGGGTCTGGACGGGCGACGGTCGGCGCCTGCGCGCCTGCTCGACGCCGGTTGCCGCGGGCATGCGCATCTTCACGCGCGATCCGGAGGCGCAGTGGCCGGGCCGCGCATAGTCGTGGTCGGCGCCGGTCCGGCCGGCGTGCGCGCGGCCGAAGCGCTGGCGGGAGCCGGGCTGCGGCCGATCGTCATCGATGAATTCGCGCGCGGCGGCGGGCAGATCTATCGCCGCCAGCCAGACGGCTTCACGCGCTCCGCGCGCACGCTCTATGGCAGCGAAGCGGCGAAGGCGACGCTGCTGAACACGCAGTTCGACGCGCTGCGTCCGCACATCGACCATCGACCGGACACCCTGGCCTGGAACATCGCCGATGGTGCGCTTCACGTCGTGCACGGCACGCGGGCGGAGGCGATCGCGTTCGATGCGCTGATCATCGCCAGCGGCGCCACCGATCGTCTCATGCCCGTTCCCGGCTGGACGCTGCCAGGCGTCTACAGTCTCGGCGCCGCACAGATCGCCTTGAAGGCGCAGGCCTGTGCGATCGGCCGGCGCGTCGTCTTCCTGGGCAGCGGTCCGTTGCTCTATCTCGTCGCGCATCACTACGTCGAAGCCGGCGCATCGGTCGCCGCCGTTCTCGACACCGCGCGCGTCGTCGATGGCGTCGGCGCCTTGCCCGATCTGCTGGCGCGGCCCGACCTCGTACTGCGTGGACTTGGCTACAAGCGCGCGCTGCGCCGCGTCGGGGTGCGCATCGAAACCGGCGCGAGGCCACGGCGAATCGAGGGCGATCCTGCGCGGGGCGTCGACGCCGTGGTGTTCGAGCGCGGCGGCGGCGCGACCAGCATCGCCTGCGATGCGGTCGGCCTGGGTCATCATCTGCGCGCGGAGAGTCAGCTCGCCGATCTCGCGCAGTGCGCGTTCGTCTTCGATCCAGTCGCGCGGCAATGGCTGCCGCAGCTCGATCCGGATGGCCGCAGCTCGGTGAAGGGCGTCTATCTCGCCGGCGACGGCGCGCGGCTGCAGGGCGCCGATGCGGCCGAGGTGAGCGGGCGTCTTGCAGCGCTCGCGGCACTGACCGATCTCGGGCTCGGCGACCATGGCGCCACGATGGCCGCGCTGCGTCGGCGGTTGACGCGCTTCGAGCGCTTCCGGCGCGGACTCGCGACGGCCTTTCCCTGGCCACATGAGCAAGCCGCTGCCTTGCCCGATGACGCCATCGTCTGCCGCTGCGAAGCGATCACGGTTGGCGAGGTGCGCGACGCCGTGCGCGGTCGCGGCGCACCCGAAATCAATCGCGCCAAGGCGTTCAGCCGTGTCGGCATGGGTCGCTGCCAGGGTCGCTATTGCGGCCTCGCCGCCGCGGAGATCGTCGCCCACGCGAGTGGCGCGCCGATCGAGACCATCGGCCGGCTGCGCGGTCAGGCACCCGTGAAGCCGCTGCCGGTCGCGACCGAGGTGGACGCGTCATGAGCCGCGCCGGTCACGCGGACGTCATCGTCGTCGGCGGCGGGCTGATGGGCTCCGCCACGAGTTTCTTCCTGCGTCGCCGCGGCCGCTCGGTCATTCTGCTCGAACGTGGCCTGATCGGGCAGCAGGCGAGCGGAACCAATTTCGGCAATGTGCGGCGCCAGGGTCGCTTCCTGCCGCAGCTGCCGCTCGCCAATCGATCGCGCGCGATCTGGGGCCGGCTCGGCGAATTGCTCGGCGAGGG
>JANNTF010000153.1:0-7262 GCA_031403455.1 Alphaproteobacteria bacterium
CGTGGCGCGTATTGCTGGCGTCAATATTCCAACCAATAAGCGTGTTGTGATCGCGCTGAGCTACATTTACGGCATCGGCTCGACTCTGGCCGCGGAGATCTGCAAGAAAGTCGGAATTCCGGCTGAAAAGCGGGTCAACCAGCTCAACGATGATGAAGTCTTGCGCATCCGCGAGGCGATCGACCGCGACTATCAGGTCGAAGGCGATTTGCGGCGCGAGGTCGCCATGAACATCAAGCGGTTGATGGACATGGCATCGTATCGCGGACTACGCCACCGCAAGGGCTTGCCGGTTCGGGGCCAGCGGACCCATACGAATGCGCGCACGCGCAAGGGCAAGGCCCGGCCAATCGCCGGCAAGAAGATCGCAACTCGTAAGTAAGTACCGTCGCGCGCGGTGATCGATGGGCCTGCGAGGCCCAAAGTCACGCAGACCTGGATAGAGGGAAGAGACATGGCTGAACAGAAGAAAACCGGGGCGGCAGCGGCAGCCGCGCGTCCTCGGCGCCGTGAACGCAAGAACATCTCTTCAGGCGTTGCCCATGTGAACGCGACATTCAACAATACGATGGTCACGATTACCGACGCGCAGGGCAACACGATTTCCTGGTCGTCTTCGGGGCTGCAGGGCTTCAAGGGCAGCCGCAAATCCACGCCGTTCGCGGCCCAGATGGCCGCCGAGGATGCGGGCAAGAAGGCCATGGAGCACGGCGTCCGGACGATCGAGGTGGAAGTGAAGGGGCCGGGGTCAGGACGCGAATCCGCGCTGCGGGCGCTTCAATCCGTGGGATTCCTCATCACGTCTATTCGCGATGTGACTCCGATCCCGCATAACGGCTGTCGTCCGCCGAAGCGTCGACGCGTCTAACGCTATCCGGGGACGCGGGCCATGCGCCGTCGCGTCGCCACAATTTTCGCTAACGACTTTCCCGACCGCGCATAGCGCCGGCCGCGCCAGAAACGAAGGACAGGCCCCCGTGATCCAGAAGAATTGGAAGGAGCTGATCAAGCCCGAAAAGCTGGAGATCCAGCCCGGCGAAGATCCCAAGCGCGAGGCGACGATCGTCGCTGAGCCGTTGGAGCGCGGCTTCGGTTTGACTCTCGGTAATGCGCTCCGGCGCATCTTGCTGTCGTCGCTTCAGGGTGCCGCCATTACGTCGATCAAGATCGACGGTGTGTTGCACGAGTTCTCGTCGATTCCTGGCGTTCGTGAAGACATCACCGACATCGTACTCAACGTCAAGACGGTGGCGTTGCGGATGCATGGCGACGGACCAAAGCGCATTCACCTGAAGGCGACCGGTCCTGGCGAGGTGACGGCGGGCCAGATCGAGACAGGTCATGACATCGAGGTGATGAATCCTGATCTGGTGATTTGTACGCTCGATGACGGCGCCAAGCTGGTGATGGAAATGATGGTCGAGACCGGTAAGGGTTATGTGCCGGGGACCACGAACAGGCCGGCTGACGCGCCGATCGGGCTCGTGCCCGTCGATGCATTGTTCAGTCCGGTCAAGAAGGTCTCCTACAAGGTCGAGAACACACGGGTCGGCCAAGTCACCGACTATGACAAGTTGTCGATGACATTGGAGACCAATGGCGCGGTGACGCCGGATGATGCGGTCGCGCTTGCGGCGCGAATCCTCCAGGACCAGCTCCGGCTGTTCATCAATTTCGAGGAACCGCATGCCGAGAAGCCGATCATGGCCGACGCGCCGGATCTGCCGTTCAACAAGAACTTGCTTATGAAGGTTGATGAGCTGGAATTGTCGGTCCGATCCGCCAATTGCCTGAAGAACGACAACATCATCTATATCGGCGATCTGGTTCAGAAATCCGAAGGCGAAATGCTGCGGACCCCCAATTTCGGACGCAAATCGCTGAACGAGATCAAGGAAGTGCTCGCACAGATGGGCCTCCACCTGGGCATGAAGATCCCGAATTGGCCGCCCGAGAACATCGAGGAACTGGCGAAGAAGCTCGAGGAGCCGTACTGACGCTTCGCCAGACTCAACACTCGAACATCGATACGGAGTAAGTGACATGCGCCACGGCGTAGCGGGCCGAAAGCTCGGTCGGACCACCAGCCATCGCAAGGCGACTTTCGCCAACATGGCTGCTGCCCTGATCCAGCATGAGCAGATCAAGACGACCATGCCGAAGGCGAAGGAGCTTCGTCCATTCGTCGAGCGCCTCATCACGCTTGGTAAGCGCGGCGGCCTGCACGCCCGGCGGCAGGCCCTGTCCGTGTTGCGCGACACGGCGCTCACGCAGAAGCTTTTTGGACCCCTCGCGGAGCGTTACGTCGCGCGCAAGGGCGGCTACACACGGGTGCTTCGGGCCGGCCATCGCTATGGCGATATGGCGATGATGGCGGTGATCGAGTTGGTCGATCGTGATCCCGAGGCTAAAGGCAAGATTGATCGCGACCGGACGGCAGCAGCCGCCGCGACGGCCGAGCAGGCCGAGGCACAGGCCGCAACGGCCGCCTGACCTGCCGACCGCCTGCGCGCGGAACTGACAAGAAAGGGCAGGCGCGCGTCTGCCCTTTCTCATTTCCGGACCCTTCGGCGCGGCATCGCAGGTCACGCATCGATCGTCGTAGATTTCGATACTCGTCCGGCCCAGATTCAAGCGGTGATACTGTCTCGATTCGAGCGCGCATTCCTGATCGGCCTCGGCGGCGCAATGCTCGTGGCGTTGCCGCAGGTTGCGCAGTCCCAGCAGCGCGTGGTTCCTCAGACGCGTCAGGAGGTGCAACTCTCCTTCGCGCCTGTGGTGAAGCGCGCCGCGCCGGCTGTCGTGAACATCTACACTGGCCGGAATGTCGCGCCTTGGATGCTGGCTGATCCGAGCTTTCGTCGGTTTTTGCCCGACCAGTCTGCGCCCGTTCGCGTCCAGAACTCGCTCGGCTCCGGAGTGATCGTCGACTCCTCCGGGCTGATCGTCACCAACAACCACGTGATCGCGAAGGCGGATGAAATCAAAGTCATTCTCGCTGATCGGCGCGAGTTCGACGCGACAGTGCTCCGTGCGGACGAACGAACCGATCTGGCCGTGCTGAAGATCGATGCCGGAAGCGAGCGGCTCCCCGCATTGGTCCTCAGCGACTCCGATGATCTCGAGGTCGGCGACCTCGTCCTTGCCATCGGCAATCCATTCGGCTTTGGGCAGACCGTGACGATGGGGATCGTTTCAGCCCTCGCGCGCACCAAAGTCGGGATCACGGATTATCGCTTCTTCATCCAGACCGACGCGGCCATCAATCCAGGAAACTCCGGCGGCGCGCTGATCTCGGTGGATGGTCGCCTGGTTGGCATCAACACCGCGATCTATAATCGGGACAGCAATGGTGGATCGATCGGTATCGGTTTCGCGATTCCCTCGATCATGGTGCGTGCGGTTGTGTCTGGCGCAAGCGCCGGCCAGAAGCTGGTCAGGCCTTGGTTTGGGGCAAGCGGCGAGAGCTTGAGCGCCGAACAAGCAATGGCGCGGGGTCTGGGGCGCCCCGTGGGCGTCCTGGTGCAGGACGTCCAGGAGGGCAGCCCGGCCGAACGCGCGGGAATCCGCAATGGCGATGTGATCGTGCACGTCGAGGGGCGTGAGGTGCAGGATCTCGAAGCGTTGCGGTTTCGCATCGCGACCTACGCGGTCGGACAATCGGTCGCCGTCGGTGTGGTCCGGGAGGGTCGTGAGCGGAGTTTCTCCGCGTCGCTGATTGCGCCGCCGGAAACGCCGCCGCGTGACCTGACCGCGTTACGCGGCAATCAACCGCTTTCCGGCAGCGTCGTCGCCAATCTCTCGCCAGCGCTGATCCAAGAACTGGAGATCGACGTGACGCCACGTGGCGTCGTGATCGTGGATATCCGGCGCGGCACGCCTGCCGCCCGCATGGGGCTTCAGCCCGGGGACGTGCTCCAGCGCGTCAATGAGCGTGAGATTCGAACGACCGAGGATGCGCGCCGGGCGACCAGCCTGCCGCTGCCGTGGCGCGTGCAGATCCGACGTGGTGAACGCACTCTGTCGATCGTGGTCGGGCGGGGTTGAATCGTATGCCGCCGCGCAAGAAAACCGGGGGGGACGAACTATTCGCCTCGCAGGTCCAGCGGCCGCTTGCGGATCGTCTGCGCCCGACGAGCCTCGAAGAAGTGGTCGGCCAGGAGCATCTGACGACCGGCGAAGGACCGCTCGCGCGCATGGCGCGCGACCACCGGCTCGCCTCGCTCATCCTGTGGGGACCGCCGGGTTGCGGGAAGACCACGATCGCCGGATTGCTGGCGGATCGCGCCGCGCTCGATTTCGTGCCGCTCTCGGCTGTCATGACGGGCGTGGCTGAGTTGAGGAGGGTATTTGCGGAGGCGGGTGATCGGCGGCGCACCGGTCGCGGCACGCTGCTGTTCATGGATGAGATCCATCGTTTCAACCGGTCGCAACAAGACGCCTTCTTGCCGCATGTCGAGGACGGCACGGTGACCCTGGTCGGTGCGACGACCGAGAACCCGTCTTTCGAGCTCAACGCCGCGTTGCTCTCGCGCTGCCAGGTGCTGGTGCTCAAGCGCCTCGACGATGCGGCGCTGGAGACGCTGCTCCAGCGTGCCGAAGGGGCGGTGGGGAAAGGACTGCCGCTCGATGGCGACGCCCGCGCGGCACTGCGCGCGATGGCCGATGGCGATGGGCGCTACCTGCTCAACCTCGCGGACGAGTTGCTGCTGCTGCCAGCGGAGACAATTCTCGATACCGCCCATCTCGCCCGTCTCGTGCAGAAGCGCGTGCCGCTCTACGACAAAGCGCAGGAGGGGCACTACAATCTGATCTCGGCGCTGCACAAATCGCTGCGCGGATCCGATACCGACGCGGCGCTCTACTGGCTCGCGCGCATGCTCGCCGGCGGTGAGAGCCCGCTCTTCATCGCGCGCCGGCTGGTGCGCTTCGCCGTCGAGGACATCGGCCTGGCCGATCCGCAGGCGATCGTGCAAGCGCTCGCGGCCAAGGATGTCTACGATTTCCTGGGGTCGCCCGAAGGCGAACTCGCGCTCGCTCAGGCGGTGATCTATCTCGGCACAGCGCCGAAATCCAACGCCGCCTATGTGGCCTTCGGGGAGTCGCAGCGCGCGGCGCGCGACACCGGATCACTGATGCCGCCGATGCACATCCTCAATGCGCCCACCAAGCTGATGAAGGAACTCGGCTACGGCAAGGGCTACACGTACGACCATGAGGCGCGCGACGCCTTCTCCGGGCAGAACTACTTTCCGGAGACGATGGCGCGTCAGCAATTCTATCGACCTGTCGAGCGCGGCTTCGAGCGCGAAATCGCCAAGCGCCTCGAATATTGGGCCGGCTTGCGGGCGCGGCGAAATGACGAGCCCGATTCGTAGCGGCGGCATCATGGTCCGCCGACGGGCATCCGTTCAGTAGAGTTCGACTGGCAACAGGATGAATACGAGATCCTGCACGCGCTGCCACAGGTCGCGCGCGGGCTGGATCGTGCGCACATCATCGCCGGCGCGCCACTCCAGGCGGTTCTCGGCATCCAGCTGGACGCGCCATGCATTCTCCGCGGCGGCGTCGCGCGTGAAGATCGCGGCGAGCTCGCGAGCAAGCGTCGGGCTCTCGACCACGATACCCATCTCGCTGTTCAAGCTGATCGAGCGGGGATCGAGGTTCATCGAGCCGACGAAGACGCGCGTGCCATCGACGATGATCGCTTTGGCATGCAGGCCCATCAGCGCGGCCTCGATCGGCGCGGTGTTGGCGACGGTGGCGCGGATCGCGGCATCGGGGCGGACTTCGTACAGCTCCACCCCGGCCTCGATCAGAGATCTGCGCCAGAATTTGTAGTGGCTGTTGACGGCGGTCACGTCCTGCGACGCGAGCGAGTTGGTGATGATCTTGACGCGGATGCCGCGCCGGGTGAGGGATCGAAAGACATCCACGGCCTCCTGGTCCGGGATGATGTAGGCGTTGAGGATCAGCAGCTCCTCCCTCGTCGTGGCGATGAGCCGGCGGATGGCCTGCGGCATGCGGTGACGCAGCGCGTCGCCACTCGGGACATCGCTGAGCAGGCGTGTCGTGCCGGGGTGAAGTCGATGGAGGAGCTTGGCGAACGCGGCGCGCCAATCCTGAGGCTGCAGGGGAAAGCGGGCGACCAGCGGTGCTGATCTGAGGCGCTCCATCATCGGCGCCATCAGACTGTCGAGATCAGGCGAGTCCTCGTCGACCGGAAGCGCGGAGGCAGCGACCACCCAATTGCTGTTCCAGAACCGGTCGAACGCGGCCGAGGATTGCCGCGCCACGGGACCTACGGCGAGTAGGTCGAGGTCGCGGAAATTGAAGCTTTCGTTGAAGCCGAAATACTCATCACCGACGTTGCGTCCGCCGACGATCACTGCCCGATTATCGGCCACCATGAGCTTGTTGTGCATGCGCTGCTGCAGGCGCTCCGCGCGCTGCGCGAAGTCGAAGCCGCGACCCAGGAGATCGCGACTCCGGAACGGGTTGAACAACCGGATTTCGATATTGGGGTGCGAATGGAGGGCGACGAACTCAGCGTCTCGTCCGGATGTGTGGAAATCGTCGAGCAGCAGCCGAACGCGCACGCCGCGCGCCGCCGCGCGCAACAGACGTTGCAGTAGCAGGGTGCCGCTATCGTGCTCGTACCAGAGGTAATATTGCAGATCGATCGAATGCTGCGCCGAATCCACCAGCGCCAACCGCCACTTCAACGCATCCTCGTTGCTGTCCAGAATCTCGAAGCCGGAAACACCGGGGCCGTGCCGGCTGACGATCTTGGCTTCGAGGTCGGCGAGCATCCCCGATGCCTGGGGCCGGGCGGCCTGGCTCTGCGCGAGGCGCGGCAGATTGCCGGGCAAGGACGAGCAGGCCGCGATCGCAAGGACGAGGATCAACGAAGCGGTGCGCAGGACCGATCTCCTGGCGTCTCGGCGAAGCGATGCGCGTGGGGCGTGCAGCATGTCGGGTCCAAGTTACGCTGAATGGCGCGCAGCGGGAATGCATGGCGCCCGCTGCCGCACCCGCGTATCTCTTTCGCGCGAGATGGAGTTTGCCGGCTTGCCCACATCGGGTTTCGACGAGTTCTGGGCGATCGACTGGAGTGGCGCGCGCGGAGGCACCTACCGTGGAATCGCGGTTGCGCGGTGTCTGGCGGGCAGGCGCGCACCAATACTGGTTAACCCCGGGCTGGGGAATCCGAAATGGACGCGAGGATCGGTCCTCGAGCATCTTTGCAAGCAGCGGGCAGC
>JANNTF010000154.1:0-3433 GCA_031403455.1 Alphaproteobacteria bacterium
GGAAGTACTTGCTCGGATCGTTGGCGATGTCGCTGACCGATACGCCGACGAGCGTGATCGAATCGCCGTTGAGATCGACCACCGCGTTGCCGCCATCGTCGGTGACGAATTGGGCCACATCCTGGGCGTTCATGATGCCCGACCCGTTGATGTTCTTCGTCAACCGGATCATGTCCTCGCCGGCCTCGAAGTCGAGGATCACGTCGCTACCGCCGCCACCACTGAAGATGAACAGGTCATTGCCCGCGCCGCCATCCATCGTGTCGTCGCCGGCGCCGCCGGAGATCACGTCGTTGCCGGCGCCGCCGGAGAGCGTGTCGTCGTCCGCCTCGCCGAAGAGCTTGTCGTTGCCCGTGCCGCCATCGACGACGTCATCGCCGCTGCCGGCGCTGACGCGGTCATTGCCGTCGCCACCGAGGACGGTGTCGTCGCCATTATTGGCGTTGAGGATGTCGTCGCCGGCGCCGCCGTCGATGTAGTCGTCGCCATTGCCAGCCGTCACGCGGTCGTTGCCGGTGCCGCCGAGCACGCGATCATCGCCATCGCCGCCGATCAACACGTCATTGCCGCTTCCGCCGTTCAGCATGTCGCTGCCAGCACCGCCGGTTAGCACGTCGTCACCGCCACCGCCGGCCAGCACATCGTTGCCGGACCCGCCGAACAGATGGTCGTTGTCCGAGCCACCGTCCATGGTGTCAGCGCCGTCGCCGCCGTTCATGACGTCGTTGCCGGACCCGCCATTGATCACGTCGTTGCCACCATCGCCGGTCAGCCGGTCGTCGCCCGAGCCGCCATCGATCTCGTCGTTGCCGTCACCGCCCGAGACGTAGTCGTCGCCCGAACCGCCTTCCAGTTGATCGTCGCCACTCTCGCCCCAGAGGCGGTCATCGCCCGAGCCGCCTTGGACGGTGTCGTTGCCGTCGCCGGAGCGAACCTCGTCGTCACCGCCACCTGCACTGATGAAATCCGCGAACGACGTACCCGTCAGGAAGTCGGGAAATGCGCCGCCATAAATGGTCGCCATGTGGGTCTCCGTATCTCAAAGATTATCTATGGCCTTGAAGCCAGGCGCTCTGCCCCGCCGCAATCGAGCGAGGTTTTGCAGTACAGAGCGTGGTGAAGTCAAATGAGGGTATTTTAGTTATTGATCAATGTAAGTAAGTGGAATCGTTGATCGAATAAGAATTCAAAAAGTATTCGATCGAGATCATTCATTGGTCGCGCAAGCCGCAGATTCTCTGCCAAATGCCGTCATCGCCGTGACCTTCAGCGTCGTCGAAACCGATGAACATTCGATTGAGTTCGCGTGCGATCGATGACGACGATCTGTGCGCAATGGCAAAGCCACGCAGAAGTCACAGCGCAACGCTTGCGCCGCGTCTTCGCGGACAAAGGCCACGGCGACGGCGTCGTGAGTCGCGCGTTACTGAGTGGTCTGGAAGAGATTCACGAAGGCCGGGCCGCCGACGACGAAGAAGATGCACGGCAGGATGAAGAGGATCATCGGCACGGTCAGGATGACCGGCAGCTTGCCGGCCTTGGCTTCGAAGGCGAGCAGACGATTGGTGCGCATCTCGTTGGCGAGGATGCGCAGCGCCTGCGACAGCGGCGTGCCGTAGCGCAAGGTCTGCGACAGGGTGGTCGCGATCACCCGCGCGCTCATCACGCCGGTCCGGGTGGCGAAGTTCTCCAGGGCCTGGACGCGTTCGGGCAGCAGCCGGATCTCAGCGGACGTCATCAGCAATTCTTCGGAGAGCTGGCGATGCGAATTCTTCATTTCGTTGCCGATCCGGTCCATTGCCGTCTCGAGCGCGAGGCCCGCCTCGGCGCAGACCACGAGCAGGTCGAGCGCGTCGGGAATGCCCTTGTCGATCCGGTCCTGCCGCCATTGCGCCATCTGCGACAACACCAGGTCGGGCAATCGCCAGCCCGCCAGTCCGCCGCCGGCGACACCCGACAGAGTCGCCAGAATATCGGGCATGCGCGGAAAGAAGACGGGCACGAGGAACATCCCCACCGCGGCGAGCACGATCCCGGCGACCGTCTTGATGGCGATGCCATACTCCACGGGTGTACGCCGCAATCCCGCCTCGGCCATGAGCTTGGCAAGGCGTCCGCGCTCGAGATTGTCGGTCAGCACACGCACGCCCAAGGCGCGCGCGAATGTGTCGAAGCGGTCGAGGACGCGCAGCCGTGCGTCGGCCATCTTGTCCGCTTCCGGACGCACGTGGCTCGTCACCTGCATCTGGATGCGACGGATCATCCGGCTGCGTTCCGAGACCACGTAGTAGGCGATCAGCACCACGGCGCCGAACACCATGAACGCAGCGGCGAAGATGACGGGCGACACGGCGCTAGGCTCCCTTCAGGGTCCGCTTGATCATCACCTGCATGACCGCGAGCCCGGTCGAAAGCAGGGCGATCGCGCAGAACAGGACGAAGCGGCCGCGTTGGGTGGTGAACAGCACCGAAATATATCCCGGGTTCTGGAACCACAGGAATCCGCCGACGATGAAGGGAAGGGATGTGAGAATGCCGATCGAGGCCTTGACCTCGCTCATCAGGGCGAGCGCACGCAGACGCGCAGTGCGGCGCTTGCGGATGATGTCCGCCAGATTCTCCAGCGTGGCCGCGAGATTGCCGCCCGTTTCACGCTGGATGTTGACCGCCACGACGAAGAACCGGAACTCGGCGATCTCGAGACGCCGCGCGGCCTCCAGCAGCACGTCCGGCATGGGGTCGCCGATCGCCAGGCTATCGGACATTCGTTTGAAGACTTCCGCGACCGCCGCCGGACCCTCGAGACCGACGGTTCGGATCGCGTCCGGAACGGGAAGTCCCGCGCGGACCATGCGGACGAATATGCCCATCGCCTCGGGAAAGCCTTCGAGGAAACGGGTTTCCTCGCGGCGCTGGAAATAGGCGAATGCCGCGCGGAGCGCCAACCAGCCGGCGATGACAGCGGAGGGGATCGCGAGCAGGACAGGCAGATCCCCGAGATAGCGGATGATGCCGAAGACGATCCACCCGACGGTGCCGCCCACCGCGAGCATGAACAGCCGATTGCCGCGCGTGAGCCAGCGCGGCATCAACTGGCGGCCGAGCAGACGCGTCAGCAGTGGATCCATCTGGCTGCCGCCGCGGTCGCGCATCGCCACATTGGTTGGCGACGCGATCACCATGCTTCGCGCAGGCGTGTCGTCCGCCGTGCCGACGACCTGCGCCACGCGCAGGCGAAACCGCTTGCGTGCATTCATCTGCGTGATGAAGGCGACCGCCATCAGCAGCACGCCGCCAAGGCAGACGACGGCAATGCCGATCCACAGCACCAGCTCGCGTGGAAGACTCATCCGAGTTCGCCGCGGACCGCCTGCATGACCGCGTCCTCGAGACCGAAATACGCGATGCGTTGAACGCAGCGCGGCCGAATGCC
>JANNTF010000155.1:0-2948 GCA_031403455.1 Alphaproteobacteria bacterium
ATGGACGATGACGGGCTCGACGCGCGCGACCTCGTGATCAAATGCCGCATCGAAGTGGCCAAGGGCCGCATGGTCCTCGACTTTACCGGCACGGCCAAGCAGGTGCCGGGCAACAACAACACCACGCACAACGCCACCCACGCCGCGGTCTCGTACACGCTGAAAGCCCTGCTCGATCCCGATGTGCCCAATAATCAGGGCGTGCTCAGCGCCTATGAGATCATCGCCGAGCCGGGCACGATCGTGAATTGCGTCTTCCCCGCTTCGACCGCGGCGCGCGCGCATGTCTGTCAGCGCATCGTCGACGTGATCATCGGCGCACTGGCGCCGGCGATTCCGAAACTCGCGGTCGCCGCTGCTAATGGCGCCAACACCACGGCCGTGTTCACCGGCACCGATCCACGCAATGGTCGGACCTATGTCTATCTCGAGACGCTCGGCGGCGGCTTCGGCGGTCGCGCGAGCAAGGACGGCAAGGACGGCGTCCAGGTGCACATCACCAACACCTCGAACCTGCCGGTCGAGGCGATCGAGAGCGAGTATCCGCTGATCGTCGAATCCTATTCGCTGCTCGAGGATTCCGGCGGCGCCGGCCGCTATCGCGGCGGGCTCGGGCTACGGCGCGTGATCCGGGCGGTGGGTCATCAATCCGTCTTTTCAGGCCATGGCGAACGCTTTCGCCACGCGCCCTGGGGAATCTTCGGCGGCGAGCCTGGGCTGCGCGGCCGCTTCGTGCTGCGCAAGCCGGACGGCGCGCAGGAGGAGCTGAACCCCAAGCCGCTCGGCGTGAAATTCGGCGGCGAGGAGCGCATCGTCATGGATACGCCGGGCGCCGGCGGCTACGGAGCGGCGCGCGAGCGTGACCGGGACTTGATCGCGCGTGATCGCGACAGCGGCAAATTCACCGCCGGATTCCTCAAAGACCGCTACGGCGCCTGAATCAGTTGGAGCAAGAGCATGGGCAACGGCGTCATCGTCTCCTGCGACGTGATGATCCCGATGCGCGACGGGGTCCGCCTGGCGACGGATATCTATCGGCCGGCGCTCGCCGATGGCAGCCCGGCGCCCGGCCGCTTCCCGGTGATCCTGACGCGCACCTCCTACGACAAATCCAATCCCGTCATGCAGGTCGAACCGGTCGGCAAGTTCTTCGCGTCGCAGGGCTACGTCGCCGCGATCCAGGATCTGCGCGGACGCGGCAATTCCGAGGGCATGGGCGACTATCATCACCGCGCCAATCCCAAGGAAGGCCTCGACGGGCACGACACGATCGAATGGCTTGCGGCACAGCCCTGGTCGAGCGCCCGCGTCGGCATGGTCGGCAGCTCGCATAGCGGCTGCGTGCAGAATGTCGCGGCGCTGCATCGGCCGGCGCATCTCAGCGCGCTCTGGGTCGATGTCGCGCCGATTACCGCCAATGGCTGGGAGTCGCGTAGCGGCGGCGCGCAACGCCTGCACATGGTGACGGCGCTGTTCCTGCACGCCTATGACGCGCTCGAGATCCGCGACGATCCGGTGGCGCGCAAGCGCATCGAACTCGGCGCCATGGAGATGCGCGATTTCCTGATGCGCATGCCCTACAAGCCCGGACACACGCCGCTCGCGGCGGTGCCCAATCTCGAGGCCGTGCTGATGCGCTATCAGCATAACGGGCTGAGCGACGAATGGTGGACGCAGGAGGTGCTCGATCAGAAGCGCCGGCTCGATCACTACGCGGACGTCCCGACGGTGTTCTCGAGCGGCTGGTACGATTGCTTCGTCGCCGAGGTGACCTGGCAATTCGCGCAGATGCGCAAGCGCAGCCGCTCGCCGCAGCGCCTCATCGTCGGCCCGTGGAATCACGGCGGCATGCGCGGCGGCGCCTCGCACACGGTCGAGGTCGAGTTCGGCGCCGCGGCAGCGTGGGGATCGCGGGTCTACAATGCCGAGCGGCTGCGCTGGTTCGATCGCTGGCTCAAGGATATCGACACCGGCGTCGAGGCGGATCAGCCGGTGCGCATCTTCGTGATGGGCGGTGGCAGCGGGCAACGCGACACGTCCGGTCGTCTCGCCCACGGCGGCGCCTGGCGCACGGACACATCCTGGCCGCCGTCAGGCGCGGTGGCGACCGCGCATTACCTCGCGAGCGGCGGCCGCCTGGCGCCACAGCCGCTCGACGACGCCGATATCACGATCACCTGGACTCATGACCCCGGCCATCCCGTACCGACGATCGGCGCCTCGGTCGCGGCGTTCTTCGAATGGATTCCCGTGCCGGACGGCATCGACCCGGCCTATGTCTCCGGCCGCGCGCGCATGCGCAGCTTCCTGCCCGACGGTCCGATGCATCAGCGCGAGCGTAAGGAATTGCTGGGCTGCGCCGCGCCCTACCCGTTGCTGAGCGAGCGCACCGACGTGATGGTCTTTCAAACCGCGACGCTCGCGAGGGATGTCGAGATCGTGGGCCCGATCGAGGCGCGGCTGTTCGTGAGCTCGGACGCACCGGACACGGATTTCACGGTCAAGCTGATCGATGTCCATCCGCCGACTCTCGACGATCCCGAGGGGTTCCACATGAATCTGAGCGACGCGATCCTGCGCATGCGTTTTCGCGACGGGCTGGAGAGCGAGCTTCCCGTCGAGCCAGGCCGGATCTACGAGATCGCGATCGAGCTGCCGCCGACCGCCAATCTGTTCAAGCCTGGGCATCGCATCCGCATCGACGTCGCGTCGAGCAACTTCCCGCAATTCGACGTCAATCCAAATACCGGCGAGCCGCTCGGCCGCCACACCCACAAGCTCGCCGCGCGCAACAGCGTCCATGTCGGCCCATCCCATCCCTCGCGGATCATGCTGTCGATCATGCCGGTGACCACCTGAAGCGCCAGACATCGCTCGTCGCCCCTCCTCGACTCGAGCTACGGGATGCACACATCTTCCGGGCTCACGCCAGCCGGTACTCGTCGCCC
>JANNTF010000156.1:0-9274 GCA_031403455.1 Alphaproteobacteria bacterium
CGCGTTCGATCGACTGGATGCCGGCGCGGTAGATGTCGGCCGAGAACGCCGCCGTGTTGAGCGAGATCCCCATTACCGCCGCGGTGAAGGCGCTGACCTCGATCGGCGACACGATCGGGAAGGCGAAGAAGAACCAGATGATCTGGATCAGGACGGGCGTGTTGCGGAACACCTCGACAAAGACGGACGCCGGCAGCGAGAAGAGTCGCCGATGCGCATGGCGCGCCATGCCGACGAAGAGGCCCCCGCCAAGGCCGAGCACGCTGCAGACCGCGAACAGCAACAGCGTATTGCGCAGTCCGTCGGCGAGTACGTCCCAGTTCTCGAGGATCGGCTTGAAGTCCCAGACGTGGTTCATGCGCGCGACGCTTCTAATGTGTGGTTGCTTCGCCTGAGCGTGCGAGGACCCGCTCCACCTGGCGCACCACGAGACTGACCGGATAGATCATGAGAAAATAGAGCAGGGCCGCGACGGAGAACACCTCGAGCGGCCGGAAGGTCTTCTGCGCGAGTTCGTTCGCCTGGTACAGCAGATCGGCGTAGGAGACCGTCGAGACGAGGGCCGTCGTCTTGAGGAGTTCGATCGCGCGCTCCAGAAAAGCCGGGATCATGCGCTTGACCGCTTGTGGCAGCACGATGCGCCGCATCAATTGCCCGCGGCTCATGCCGAGCGCTCGAGCCGCATCCCACTGGCCACGCGCGATCGAACGGATTCCGGCGCGAAACACCTCGGCGAAGAAGGCCGAGGACTGGATCGAGAAGGTGACGACCGAGGCGATGAACGGCGTCATCGACACGTCGATCAGGATCGGCAGCGCGAAGAAGAACCAGAATAGCTGGACGAGCGGCGGCGTGGTGCGGAAGAACTCGACCACGAAGCCGGCGCCGAAGGAGACGAGGCGCCGGCGCGAGAGTCGCAACAGCGCCAGCACGAGTCCCAGTGCCACCCCGAAGCACAGCGCCAGCACCGTCACCTTGAGCGTGTTGACGAGTCCCAACAACAACAGGTCGATGTCGCGCCAGACCGACCAAAAATCCCACTTGTACATGGACGCGCCCGCCGGCCCGCAACGGCGCCGCGCTCGGCGTGCTTTCCGAGCGCGGCTAGGCGGATGCGCTCACCACTCCGCCTTCAGCACGCTCGGCACCTTGGCCGGATCGATGCCCTGAGATTCGAGTGTTTCCCGGTACCAGGTCGAGATCTGACCGATGTTGTACCAGAAGAAGATCGACGCGCCGGCCCAGTCGCGGAACCGCTTGTCGGCCTCGATGCGCACGGCGGCACCGGCCGCACTCGCGACCGTAGGCTTGGGGATCACGATCTTGCCGCGATTGACCTTCTGCTGCAGCACGATCAGCGGCGGCAGGAACATCGATGCGACATTGGCGCGCTTGGATTGGAAAGCGGCGACCGCTTCCGCGTTGCTCGGGAAGCGCAGGATCTGCGCCTTGGGCAGTGTCTTCGTCACGTGGCGATCCATCGAAGTACCCTGGGGCACCGCGACGGTGATCTTCGGGTCGTTCAGATCGGCCCAGGTGTCGGCCTTGATGTCCTCCTCGACCAGCACTCCGAGCGCGATGTCGACGACGGGGACGAGCGGGAAGTCGACCGCCTTGGCTCGCTCCGGCGTCGTGTCGAGGAAATACATGATGTCGATGCGCTTCGACTGCAGCGCCGGAATGGCCGTTCCCCACTGTACCTCGACGGCCTCGAATTTGACGCCGAGCGCCTCGGCCATCGCCTTGCCGATGCTCACCCCGGTGCCGCTCCATTCCTTGCTGCGCGGATCCTGGATGAACCACGGCGACGTGTTGACGACACCGACGCGCAGCGACCCGCGCTTCGCGATCTCCTCCATCGTCGAGGTTTCCTGCGCTGCCACGGGATGCGCGATCCAGAGCATCAACGCGGCACAGCTCGCAATCAGCAGGAGGCGTCGCAAAATTCCGATCATGTCCATCTCCCCAATCCTGTGCGCCGCGCCGGAGATCGATTCGATCCACCGCAACGCGCCGAGCATTACTCTGGCCGCGAAGCGGGTTGATATAAAGCGCTTAGTCGGACTCAATGGCGATTATGGCCGATGTGGCGCGCGGAGGATCTTGAATTGGACGTATCGAAACGGCCGAACATCCTGCTGATCATGTGCGATCAATTGTCGGCGCGCGCCTTGCGGGCGTACGGCAATCGCGTGAGCCGCGCGCCCACGATCGATCGCCTCGCCCGTGAAGGCGTCGTCTTCGAGAATGCCTACAGCAACTTCCCCTTGTGCGCTCCGGCGCGCTTCGCGTTCATGACCGGCCGCCTGCCGTCGCGGATCGGGGCCTACGACAACGCCGCCGAGCTGCCCGCCTCGATCCCTACTTTCGCGCATTACCTGCGAGCGGCGGGCTACTACACCTGTCTGTCCGGTAAGATGCATTTTGTCGGACCCGATCAGCTCCACGGCTTCGAGGATCGGCTGACCACCGAGATCTATCCCTCGGATTTCGGCTGGACGCCGCGGCCGAGCGCGCCGAGCGATCAAGACCGCGACGAATCCTCGGGCGTGTCGGGCGTCGACATCGTCAACGATTCAGGGCCGATCGCGTGGTCGATGCAGCTCGACCACGACGACGAAGTCCATCATCGCGCGCGCCGTCGACTGCACGAGCTTGCGCGTGATGGACGCGACAAGCCGTTTCTGATGACGGTCTCCTACACGCAGCCGCACGATCCCTTCGTGATCACGCAGCCCTATTGGGATCTCTATGCGGATGCCGAGATCGACGCGCCGCACGTCGCGCCCGTGCCGCCGGCCTTGCGCGATCCGCACACGCAATTCCTGTTCGAGCATTACGGCATCGATCGTGGTGCAATCTCGGCAGCGGCGACGATACGTGCGCGGCGCGGCTATTACGGCATGATCAGCTGGCTCGACGCACGGATCGGCGAACTCGTCGCGACGCTCGAAGCCATCGGCCTGGCCGAGAATACGGTCATCCTTCTGACCTCCGACCATGGCGAGATGCTCGGCGAGCGCGGCCAGTGGTTCAAGAAGACCTTCTTCGAGCCGGCAATCCGCGTTCCGTTGCTGATCCACGCGCCGCGCCGCCATCGACCGGCGCGCCGGACCGAACTCGCCTCGCTCGTCGACGTGCTGCCGACGCTGCTGGACTTCGCGGGCGTGCATCCCGACGAGATCGTGACGCCGCTCGATGGCGCAAGCCTGCTGCCCGCGCTCGGCGGCGGCCGGCTGACGCGTGCCAATCGGGTCGCGTCGGAGCATCTCGACGAGGGCGCGCCATCGCCGCGCCTGATGCTACGCGAAGACGACGTCAAGCTCGTCGTCTCGCCGGGCTACCCGCCGCTGCTGTTCGAGCTGAACTCCGATCCGCACGAACAGCACGATGTCGCGGCGTCACCGGCGCATCGCGACGTGCTGACGCGCATGCTCGACATCGTCGCGGAAGGCTGGGACCTCGATCGCCTTGCAGCGAAGATCGAGGACAGCCGCCGCGTGCGCTGGTTCCTGCGCCGCGCGTTGGGGGTCGGTCGCCGGGAATCCTGGGAATTCGAACCGTCCGCCGAGTCGGGCCGCAGCTATGTCCGACACGGCGACAAATTCCCCGATGTCGAACGCCGGCACTACCTGCAATATCCTGGGGGATGATCAGCAACCGAGTTTTGGACAACCGGTTCCGAGTTTCGAATTCGGAACCATTTGTTCGACTCGCATACAGGAGTTGAGCTTTGGAAGCCAAAGGCGCGCAGACGCACGTGCATGATCCGCGCAACGAGGCGGTGCTGGTTTACGTCAATGGCGAGCTGGTGCCGCGCGACAAGGCCGTCGTGTCGGTGTTCGATTCCGGATTCGTGCTCGGCGACGGAGTCTGGGAGGGATTCCGTCTCGTCAACGGACGCATCGCGTTCGCGGAGGCCCATCTCACGCGGTTGCTCGACGGCGCGAAATCGATCGAGCTCGAGATCGGACTCGGCAAGGCGCAGCTGCTCGCCGCGCTGCACGAGACCTGCGCGGTCAATGCGATGCGCGACGGCGTGCATATCCGGCTGATGGTCACGCGCGGGCCCAAGCACACGCCCAACCAGGATCCGCGCAATGTCATCGGTCCCGCGACGCTGGTCATCGTCGCCGAGCATAAAATCCCGGACCCGAGCGTGAAGCAGCGCGGCATGACTCTGTTCACCTCGGTATTCCGCTGCTCCACACCGGACGTCTTCGATCTCCGGCTCAATTCGCATAGCCGGCTGAACCTGATCCAGGCGCTGCTGCAGGCGATCAAGGCCGGCGCCAACGAGGCGCTGATGCTCGATCCGCATGGCTTTGTCGCGAGCTGCAACTCGACGAATTTCTTCATCGTCAAGAACGGCCGCGTTCGGACTTCGACCGGGCGCTTCAATTTCTGCGGCATCACCCGCGCCAATGTGCTCAAGGTTTCTCGCGAGGCCGGCATTCCCACCGTCGAGGAGGATTTCACGCTCGCCGAGGTCTATGTCGCGGACGAAGCCTTCGTGACCGGGACGTTCGGCGGCGTGACGCCGGTCTCGACGATCGATGGTCGCAAGATCGGGAGCGCGCTTCCCGGGCCCATCACGCAGACCCTGTCGACGCTCTACGGTGCCCTGCTCGCCAGCGAGGCCGGTTAGGCGCCGCCGCCGCCGCGATGGCCGAGCCGGCGTGAGATACCCGACGCGCCGGCGCAGAGCGCGGCGATCATGTCGCGCCGGATCGGGCGCGTCATGCGCGCATCGGGCGCCGAGACGCTCAGCGCCGCGATCGGGCGTCCGCTGCGATCGAGGATCGGCGCGCCGATGCACATCAACCCTTCCTCGTTCTCGCCGATCTCGATCGCGTAGCCGCGCCGCGCGACATCGCGCAACTGCCGCTTGAGCGAGTCGGCATCGACAGTCGTGCGACCGGTCATCGCCTGGAGCGGCGAGCGCAGCAGTGCCGCGCGCTCGATCTCGGGCAGATAGGCGAGGATGGCCTTGCCCAGCGAGGTCGAGTTGAGCGGATGACGCTCGCCGATGCGCGCCTGCATGCGCAGCGCGCGGCTGCTCTCGATCATCTCGACATAGACGACGCGATCGCGATCGGGGATGCCGAGATTGACCGTCTCATTGAAGCGCGTGCGCAAATGCGCCATGACCGGCAGCGCGAGCTCGCGTAAGCGCGGCAGGCTGGTGTCGCTCTCCTTGCCGCGATGCAGCCGCGGCCCCGCGCGATAGCGGTCGCGGCTTTTGCCATAGGCGAGAAATCCGGCCGCCGTCAGCGTGTAGAGGTAACGGAAGGCCGATGTCTTGGGCAGGCCGAGCGCGCGTGCGACGTCGCTCAGCCCGACCTCGTGTCCGGCATCCTCCACGAAGGCCAGCACGGCCAGCGCCTTGGCGACGGGTTGCACGACATAGGGATCGGCGGCGCTGGTCAGCGCCGCACGGGCGGCGATCGCGGCAGCAGGTCGGGTCATTTCGCCTCGCGGAATGGCGGTTTCAGGCAGGGAAACCTTTCGCCTAGTCTAGCCTGGGGATCAAGTGGGGGAACGACATGACGTCGGACGCAGTGGGAGCCGCGGCAGCGCTGCCTGGACATAACTCCGGGCGGCGCTGTTCCTTCGACGAGTCGGCCCGTCGTATCAAGGCGAATTCGCGCTACCTCGCCGGCGGCGTCAGCAGCAATTTCCGCCTCGGCATCGCACCCACACCCCTGGTCTTCGATCGCGGCGAAGGGGCTTTCCTGTTCGACGTCGATGGCAACCGGCTGATCGACTACTACCTCGGCATGGGGCCGATGATCCTCGGCCACAACCCCGAAAGCGTGCGGCGTGCCGTGGAGGCGCAGCTGCAGCGCGGCATCCTCTATGCCGGCCAGACCGATCTCGAAGCCGAGGCGGCCCAGCGCGTCTGCGCGATGGTGCCGTGCGCCGAGAGGATGCGCTTCGCCTCGTCCGGCTCCGAAGTGGTGCAGGCCGCGTTTCGTCTCGCGCGCGCGGCGACGGGGCGTCGGACCATGATCAAGTTCGAGGGCCATTATCACGGCTGGTTCGACAATGTGCTGTGGTCGAACGCGCCGTCGCTCGAGGCGGCCGGGCCGGAAGAGGCGCCCAATCGGGTCGGCGGCAGCAAGGGCCAGGATCCCGATGCCGGACTCGGGACCGAGATCATGTCCTGGAACCGCCTCGACCTGGTCGAGAAGCGGCTGGCGCGCGGCGACGTCGCCGGGCTGATCATGGAAGCGGCGATGTGCAACGCCGGCGCGATCCAGGCGGCGCCAGGCTATCTCGAAGGCGTGCGCGCGGCCTGCACGAGGCACGGCACGCTGCTGATCTTCGACGAGGTGATCACCGGATTCCGCCTGGCGCCCGGCGGCGCGCAGCAGCGTTTCGGCGTCACGCCCGACATGGCGACCTTCGCCAAGGCGATCGCCAACGGGTTTCCCGTCGCCGCGATCGCCGGCCGCGCCGATGTGCTCGATCTCTTCGGGCAGGGCGTGCTGCATGGCGGCACGTTCAACGCGCAACCGGTCGCGATCGCCGCGACGCTGGCCACGCTCGACGCCCTCACGCCCGAGCTGTTCGCGACGATCGAGAAACGTGGGCGGCGCCTGATGGACGGCATCCGCAGCGAACTCGCCGCCGCCGGCCACAAGGCGATCGTCACGGGCTGGCCGCAGATCTTTCATGTCGCCTTCGAT
This sequence comes from Alphaproteobacteria bacterium, assembly GCA_031403455.1. Lineage (GTDB taxonomy): Bacteria > Pseudomonadota > Alphaproteobacteria > CACIAM-22H2 > CACIAM-22H2 > CAIOSQ01. The sequence continues at coordinate 6,693 of JANNTF010000156.1, forward strand.
CTCGACGCGCCGGCGCGCAACTATCGCGACCTGCTGCGGATGAACAAGGCCAAGTACGTGAAGTTCACGGCCGCCCTGCTGCAGAACGGCGTGCGCGCGTTGGAACGCGGCGCGTGGTTCCTGTCGATCGCGCATGACGATGCGGTGATCGACGAGACCTTGTCCGCGGTGCGTGCGGCCGCGCGCGAAGTCGCGGCGTGACGATGCGCATCGCCGTCGGCTCGCTGATGCAGGAGACGAACACGTTCGTCTCGTTCAAGACCACGATCGAAACCTTCAAGGCGTTCTACCTCTATCGCGGCGAGGAGATGTTCACTGCCTATGGTGCGGCGCGGGTGGAAGTGCCGGCGTTCTTCTCCGTGTTCCGTGCCGTCGATGCGGAGATCGTGCCGCTGCTGGGCGCCTATGCCGGTGCCAGCGGCACGGTCACGCGCGCGGCTTTCGATCAGCTCGTTACTGAAATGACCGATCGATTGAAAGCGGCGGGCAGGGTCGATGGCGTCGCGCTGGCGCTGCATGGCGCGATGGCGGTCGAGGACGAACCCGATGGCGAGAGCGAGATCGTGCGCCGCGTGCGCGCGGTCGTCGGTCCGGACGTGCCCATCGGCGTCTCGCTCGACCTGCACGGCCACATCACCAAGGCGATGCTGCAGCCCGGCGTGTTCTATATCGGCTATCGCGAGTACCCGCATATCGACATGTGGGAGACCGGCGAGCGTGTTGCGCGGCTGCTGCTCGACACGATCGCGGGCAAGCGCAAGCCGGTGATGGCGCTCGCCAAGCGCCACATGATCGTCAGCCCCGTCAACGGACGCACGGGTCAGCAGCCGCTGTCGCGCATCGTCGCCGAAGGCAGGCGCCGCGAAGCTGCGGGCAAGGTGCTGCATGTCTCGCTGTTTCCCGTGCAGCCCTGGCTCGATGTGCCGGATCTCGGCTTCGCCGCGCTGGTCTGTGCCGATGGCGATGTGGTCGCGGCGCAGCGCACGGCGGAGGATCTCGCCGAGATGGCGTGGCAGGCGCGCGAGGAATTCGAGCCCAACCTCACGCCGCTCGATACGGCGATCCACGATGGTCTGGTAGCGACAGGCACGACGGTGATCGCCGATACCGGTGATTCGCCGAGCGGCGGCGCGGCAGCGGACAACGTGACCGTGCTGACGACACTGCTCAAGCACGGCGCCGACAAGGCGGGGCGGCTCAGCTATCTCACGCTGTGTGACGCCGAGGCCGCGCGCGCGGCGGCGCAAGCGGGGCCCGGCAAGCGCATCAAGCTCAGGCTCGGGCATCGCCATTCCGCTGCGGACGGCACGCCGCTCGAGATCGAAGCGCTGGTGCGCTCGATCAGCGATGGCAAGTTCACGATGTACGATGCGGGCGCCGAAGGCACCGAGATGGATCTCGGCCTCAGCGCGGTGCTGGTCGTCGGTGACATCCGCATCGCGCTGCGCTCGCATCCCGGCTTCGAATGGGACACCGGCCTGTTCACCGCCTTCGGGCTGGAGCTCAAGCGCGCGGCGCTGGTGTTCGTGAAATCGCCGTCGCATTTCCGCGTCGCGTTCACGCCGCATGCCGCGCGTATCGTGATCGCCGACACGCCCGGCCCGACCTGCGGCAACATGCGCAAGCTCAAGCTGACGCGCGTGACGCGGCCGCTCTATCCGATCGATTGGAACGAACCCAAGGACGCCAACCACTGAACTCGAGGGGGATGTCATGACGAGTCTTCGCTTGCACCTTGCGGCGGCAGCAATCGCCGCTGTCGCCACATGCGCTGATCCAGTGGTCGCACAGACCGTGCGCTTCGTGCCGCATTCGGATCTCAAGATCCTCGACACCACCTGGACCAACGCGCTCATCACCCGCAATCACGGGCTGATGATCTACGACACGCTGTTCGCGCTCGACGGCAAGCTGCAGCCCAAGCCGCAGATGGTCGAGAGCTTCACGCGCAGCGACGACGGCATGGTCTGGAGCTTCACCTTGCGCAAGGGCATGAAATTCCACGACGGCACGCCGGTGACCGCGAAGGATGCCGTCGCCTCGCTCAACCGCTGGCACAAGCGTCGCGTGGACGGCACGGCGATGATGGCCGCGGCCGAGTCGCTGACGGTGAAGGACGAGCTCAGCTTCGAGCTGAAGTTCAAGCAGCGTTTCGGGCCGGTGCTCGAGACGCTCGCCAACCCGATCCTGCCGACCTTCGTGCTGCGCGAGAAGGACGTCCAGGGCGACGCCTTCCAGCAGCAGAACTGGGATCAGATCGTCGGCTCGGGGCCGTTCACCTTCGACAAGAACGACTGGGTGCCCGGCTCGAAGGTCGTCTATCGCAAGTTCAAGGACTACGTGCCGCGGAGCGATGCCGCGGACGGCTGGGCGGGCGGCAAGGTCGTGAACGTCGATGCCGTCGAATGGATGATCATCAGCGATCAGTCGACGGCGATTCAGGCCCTGATCCGCGGCGAGGTCGACGTCATCCTTCGCGGTCACCGGCGTGCCGTCGTGGAATTTCATGCCCTTGCGCAAGGTGAAGCTCCAGACCATGCCGTCGTCGCTGCGCGTGAAGCTCTCGACCATCTGCGGCTTGG
>JANNTF010000157.1:0-1309 GCA_031403455.1 Alphaproteobacteria bacterium
TGCTGTTCGATCTCGACGACGATCCGTCCTGCCGCCACAACCTGCTCGCCGCGCCGGCGAGCGAGGCGAGGCGGGCGCATCATCTGGCCGCGCTGCTGACCTGGCGCATGCGTCACGAGGACCGCCGGCTCTCCACGCTGCGGGTGGGCGCGCGCGGCCTCGAGAGCTGGCGCGATTGACCGGACTGCGCCGTCTCGGCAGACTGTTCGTAGACGTATGATCCCCACGAGGCGATGGGTTTGGCGAGCTATCTGAGACCGATCGAGCTTGATGACGCGCTGCGTGCGCTCGACGCGGGCCCGCGTGTCGTGCTGGCCGGCGGCACCGATTATTTTCCGGCCCGGGTCTCCCATCCCCGTGACGACGACGTGCTCGACATCACGGCGATCGATGCCCTCAAGCGGATCGCAGTCGACGCCTTGGGTTGGCGCATTCCGGCGCTCTGCACGTGGTCCGAGCTGATCGCGGCCGATCTGCCGCCGCTCTTCGATGGCCTCAAGCGCGCCGCGCGCGAGATCGGTGGCGTGCAGATCCAGAACACCGCGACGCTGTGCGGCAATCTCTGCAACGCTTCGCCGGCGGCCGATGGCACGCCCAATCTGCTGGCGCTCGACGCCACGGTCGAACTCGCGAGCCTGCGCGGGCGCCGCCGCGTTGCGATCGGCGATTTTGTCCAGGGCAACCGGCTGACATCGCGCGCACCCGACGAACTCGTCACCGCGATCCATGTCCCGCGCCCGCGCGGCGAGGCGCGCAGCGGATTTCTCAAGCTCGGCGCGCGGCGCTACCTGGTGATCTCGATCGTGATGGTGGCCGGCATCATCGAGATCGCCGCCGGCCGCGTGACGGCCGCGCGCATCGCCGTCGGCGCCTGCGCTCCCGTGCCGCGGCGGCTGCCGTTGCTCGAGGCGCGGCTGATCGGCCGTCCCGTCGATCGTCATCTCGCCGAGCGGATCATGGTCGAGGATTTCAAATCGGCGCTCGCGCCGATCGACGATGTGCGCGGCACGGCCGGCTATCGCATGGATGCGGCGCAGACTCTCGTCCGCCGGCTGCTCGTCGAGCTGGGCCGATGAACGCAGCGACGCAGCGCCTGGAATTCACCGTCAATTTCCGGCCGGTCGCGCTCGATGTCGATCCGATGACGCGGCTCAGCGATGTGCTGCGCGAGGAGCTCGGCCTGACCGGCACCAAGATCGGGTGCGACGCCGGGGATTGCGGCGCCTGCACCGTGTTGATCGACGGGCGGCAAAGCTGCGCCTGCCTGGTCGCCGCCGCGCAGGTCGAGGGCGCCGAAATCGTCACCGTC
>JANNTF010000158.1:0-5858 GCA_031403455.1 Alphaproteobacteria bacterium
ATCGTGACTCACCGCCCTGGCCGCTTCGCGGCCTGTCCCTCCTAATCCGAGGAGGGACGACAATGAATCTGAGTCGTCTCTCCTCGGATGAGGAGGGACAGACGATCGCGCGAAGGCGCGATCGTCGGGGTGGTTACGCGAGCGTCGCTTCGACCTTTCGTGTCGCCTCGCGCAACGCCGCCACGAGGCGGTTCTGCCCGCGCCGGAGATGATTGACCGCGAAGCCGATCTGGTCCGCCGGCATCTCGCCGAGCTCGCTCGCCGCCGCGATGGTGGGGAGAGGCGGCATCGGCGTGGCCGGATCATGCCGGAAGCGCGCGGTGCGCGTGTGGTTGATCGGCACGAGGATGCGCGCGAGTTGCTGGATCGTGTCGCTCGCCGAGCCCGGATTGATTTTCTTCGCCGTAATCGCCGCGTAGAAGCGATCGAGCGACGCCTTGAGCGCCGTCGCCGCGTCTTTCGAGGCGGTGAGGTCGAAGGTCGCGCCCGCCGCCTTCTGGTACTTGGCGATCGTCTCCAGAAACTCCGCCGCGATGGCGCGCCAGTCGAAGGGCAGCACGTCGGCGTTGGCGATGCGCATCGCGAGGCCGAGATAGACCTTGATGTCGCGCAGCATGATCTCGCGATCGGCGATCTCGAGCGTGTCGTTCTCGGTGTGCCAGGCGATGTTGCCGCCGCAACCGCCGACGGCGTAGTAGCCCATCTCCGTGCGCTTCTCGTCCTTCATCGTCGAGCTCAGCATCATCAGGCTCGAGATGCCGATATTGTTGAAGGAATAGTCGCCGGCGCGATGCGGCCGCTCGCCGTGGGCGGACAGGCCGGTGATCTCCTTGATCACATCCTGCGCGAAACCCTCGGCCTCCTTCATCCAGGAAATATCCTTGAACTCGGTCGCCCAGCGGCAGCCGGGCGAGTCGCAATTGATCTGCGCGACGCAATTCTCGTCGAGATCGATCGCGAAGTGGTCGGCGAACCAGGTCGAGCCGGCATAGCGCCCCGTCGAATGGCCCGGCCACCAGGCGATGCGCACGCTGCGCTTGAGCTTGGCGCGATGCTTCCACAGCACCCGCGCGATTTCGAGCAGCGTGGCATTGCCGGTCGCGTTGTCGCCGACGCCGACATCCCAGGAATCGTAATGGCCGTGCAGCAGCACGAATTTCTCCGGCTGCTCGCTGCCCTTGATCTCGACCACCGGCAGCTTCTGCTTGAACCAGCCCTCGTCGAGCTTGGTCACGATCGTCGCGCGGCCGCCCTTCTGGGCGAGCTCGATCAATCTCTTGCCGTCGGGGTTGTTGACGGCGGCGACGGGAATGCGCGGCTTGCGCGGCAGGTCGTCGAGATCGGGCGTGCCCCAGATCGAGGTGCAGATGCCCCAATGGATGTCGATGCCGGGATTGACCGCGATCACGCCGACGGCGCCGAGCTCCTCGAACTCGCGCATCTTCTGCGGGAAGGCGAAGCCCTCGGAGATCACGATCTTGCCGCGCAGCCGCTCGACCGTCATCGCGCCCGGATCCTGGTTCTTCTGGAACAGCGTCGAGACCGACTTCGAATAGGCGGCGGGAACATAGACGAGCTCCGCTTCCGTGCCGGTCGTCGTGGTGGAATAGGCCGGCGGCTTGGCGCGGAACACCTGACCGAGCGCCTTCACAGAAGCTTCGTAGGGAATCGAGAGATAGAGATCCGGCTCGAGCACCGTGACCGGTACGCCATGGTGCTTCAGGCGATCCGTGATCATGTCGCAGGATTTGTTGACGTCGGCGGCTTTCCAGCGCGGGAACTTGGCGAACACTTCAGTCAATTCCCACGGCGCATCGATCGCGACGTCATCGAGCACGGTCTTCAGATTGTCGAACATGTTTCCCTCCTGGTTCAGGCGATCAAACGAAATGACAGGCGACGCGCCGCCGCTGGCCGACATCGCGCAGCGCTGGCGTCTCCGCCGCGCAACGGGGCCGCGCCTGCGGGCAACGATCGCGGAAGCGGCAGCCCGATGGCGGGTTGCGCGCATCCGGCACGTTCCCGATGATCGGCAGCTTCGCACGCGACTGATCCACGCGCGGCACCGGCACGGCCATCACGAGGGCGCGGGTATAGGGATGCAGCGGCGCGCGCACGACGTCGTCCGTCGGGCCATCCTCGACGACGATGCCGAGATACATGACGAGCGTGCGCGCGCAGACGTAGCGGACCAGCGCGAGGTCGTGGCTGATATAGAGCGCGGCGAGACCCATCGTGTCGCGCACCTCGCGCAGCACGTTGAGCACGCCGGCGCGCACCGAGACATCAAGCATCGAGACCGGTTCATCCGCGACGATGAACTCCGGATCGAGCACGAGGGCGCGCGCGAGCACGATGCGCTGGAGCTGGCCGCCCGAGAGCTGATGCGGATAGGCGTCGGCGTAGCGCGCGAGCGGCGGCAGGCGCACGCGCTCGAGGGCGCGGGCGATTCGCTCGCCATGCTCGACGCGCGGGAGCCGGGCATTGACCAGCGGCTCGGCGAGGACGCGGGCGATCGTGAAGCGCGGATTGAGCGCGTCGAATGGATTCTGGAACACCAGCTGCGCGCGTCGTCGAAACCGTGCGCGCCCCTTGCGGTCGAGCGTCGCGAGCTGTTCGCCATCGAAGCGGATGCTGCCCGCGCTCGGGCGCACGAGGTCGAGCAGCAATCGACCCGTCGTCGTCTTGCCGCAGCCGGACTCGCCCAGCAATCCGACGCTTTCGCCGCGCATGATCGACAGATCGATGCCGTCGACGGCATGCACCACCGGTCGGGCGCCGCGCAGCATCTCGCCGAAGCTGCGCGAGGCGGTGAAATGCTTGGCGAGATCCTGGGCTTCTACGAGCGCTGCCATGTGGCGACCTCGCGCGCGCGGTCGCGCAAGGCCGCGGCCTCGTCGATCCGCCAGCAGCTGGCATGATGGCCGTCCCCGATCGCTTGCCGCGGTGGCGCCTCGATCGGGCAGCGCGCGATCGCGAAGGGACAGCGTGCCGCGAATCGGCATCCCCGAGGCGGCGCGAGCAGATCCGGCGGATCCCCGTCGATCGCCGTGAGCTGGCCGCCGCTGCGTTCGAGATCGGGGAAGGCGTTGGTGAGACCCATCGTGTAGGGATGCGCGGGTCGCTCCAGCACGGCGCCCGTGGGTCCGGTCTCGACGACCTGGCCGGCATACATCACCACGATCTGATCGCAGACATAGGCGACGACGCTGATGTCGTGGGTGACCAGGATCATCGACAGTTTCAAGCGCTGCTGCAGCTCGCGCACGACGTCGAGCACCTGGCGCTGCACGATGACGTCGAGCGCGGTGACCGGCTCGTCGGCGATCACGAGTTTGGGCGACAGCGCGAGCGCGATCGCGATCGCGGCGCGCTGGCGCATGCCGCCCGAGAACTGATGCGGATAGTCGCGCAAGCGATGCGCATCGAGCCCGACCAGCTCGAACAGCTCGGCGGCGCGCTTGCGTGCTGCGTTGCGTGTGCTGCCACCGCGCACGACCAGAACCTCCTCGATCTGCTTGCCGACGCGATAGACGGGATCGAGCGAGTTCATCGCGCTCTGCGGCACGAAGGCGATGTCGCGCCAGCGCAGGGCGGCGTAGCTGCGCGCATCGAGCGTCACGAGATCCGAGCCGTCGAAGCGGATGGCGCCCGCCGGGATCGACGCATTGCGCGTCATCACGCCGGTGATCGCGCGCGCGGCGGTGGTCTTGCCGCAGCCGGATTCGCCGACGAGGCCGACGACGGATCCCGTCGGCACCGAGAAGCTCGCGCCATCGACCGCCCGCACGCTGCCGCGATTGGTGCGGTAATGGACGTGGAGATTCTCCACTTCGAGGATCATCGCCATGCTCAATCCCGGAGTTTCGGGAAGAGCAGTTCCTCGTAGCCGCGGCTGATGAAGAATCCGGCGGAGACGATCAGCATGATGCAGATGCCGGGCGGCAGGAACCAATAATAGCTGCCGCGCGACAGCGCCTGGCTGACGAAGGCGTCCTGCAGCATGAACCCCCAGGACACGCTGTCGGTCGGCCCGAGGCCGATGAAGCTGACCGTCGCCTCGGCGAAGATCGCCCAGCCGACCACGATCGAGCCGTAGAGGAAGGAGATCGGCAGGATGTTCGGCGCGACATGCACGAAGATGATGCGCGCATTGCCGGCGCCGGTGACGCGCGCCGCCTCGATATAGGCGCGCTCGCGCACGGTCAGCACCTGGGCGCGCACGACTCGCGCCGTGTTGGCCCAGAGCAGTGCGGCGACGGCGATGATCACGTTGGTCGTGCTCGGGCGCAGGAAAGCGGTCAGCACGATCACGAATGGCAGGAACGGAATGGCGAGCGCGATGTCGCCGGCGCGCATCAGGATCGAGTCGACCCAGCCGCCGAAATACCCGGCGAGCAATCCCACGATCGTGCCGATGGCGACCACCACGACGGCGGCGCTCAAGCCGACGATGAGCGCGCTGCGCGCCCCGAACACGAGCTGCGAGAAGACATCGCGTCCGAGATTGGTCGTGCCGAGGAAGAAGCTGGCGCCGGGTTGCATGTTGGCGGCCACGCGACCGTTGCTGCGGAAGAGGATCTCCAGCGGATCATGCGTGGCGATCCGATCGGCGAACAGCGCGATGACGATGAAGAAGATGTAGATCGCGATGCCGACGAGCGCGAAGCGATCGCGCAGGGCCAGGGCCGCAAGTCGCGCGACGAGACCCGCGCGCGCTTCGCGCTTGATCTCCATCGTCGCCATCGCATGCTCAATTGGCGCCGGCATGGCTCACCCGTGGATCGAGAATGGCGTAGAGCACGTCGGCGATGAAGTTCATGGCGATCAGCGCCAGCGCCACCAGGAAGAACGCGCCCTGCGCCACCGGATAATCACTCGCCAGCACTGCGTTGACGAGAATGCGGCCGAGGCCCGGCCAGCTGAACACCAGCTCGACCACCACGTTGCCGCCGATCAGCGCGCCGAAGGACAGTGCGAAGGCCGTCACGACCGGCAGCAGCGCGTTGCGCGCGGCGTGGGCGAGTACGATGCGCCACTCCGAGAAGCCCTTCATGCGCGCCATGGTCACGAAATCCTCGTGCATGACCTCGAGCATCGTCGAGCGCATCAGCAGCAAAGGCAGGCCTTGCAGATAGAGCGCCAGGGTGAGGGCGGGCAAAGTGAGGTGGCGGAGGAAGTCGAGCGACAGCATGCGATGCCATTCGCTCGCATAGAACATGCCGGCCGAGTTGGCGCCGCCCGACGGGAACCAGCCGAGATGGAAGCTGAAGATCGCCAGCAGCACCATGCCGACCCAGAATTCCGGCGCGGCGCGCGTGCCGAGCACGATCGGGATCGCGATGCCCTCGATCCAGGTACCGCGCCTCCACGCCAGGAAGGCGCCCGCCACGATGCCGAAGGCATAGGCGATGACGAGCCCGCTCATCGTCAGGACGACGGTGTTGGGCAGCGCCGCCAGGATGATCGAGATCACGGGCTGGCGCGCATGGAACGACATGCCGAGCTCGCCGCGCGCGAGGTTGCCGAGATAGATGACGTATTGCTGCCAGAGCGGCTTATCGAGACCGAATTGCTGACGTATCGCGTTCTGCGACTCCTCCGGAAGCGCCTCGCTGATATAGGCGGCCATCGGGTCGCCGGGCATCAGCCGGAACATCAGGAACAGGATCGTCACCACGGCCCACAGCACGAATAGGCTATGGGCGAGGCGCTGGGTGATGAAGCGCATGACTCAGCCGTCCCGCCTCACCACCCTGGCCGCGATTCGCGCGGCCTGTCCCCCCTCATTCGAGGAGGGCCGACGACAACATATTGTCGCCCCTCCTCGAACGAGGAGGGACAGCGCGGCGGAGCCG
>JANNTF010000159.1:0-3509 GCA_031403455.1 Alphaproteobacteria bacterium
AAAAAAACGCTGCACGCCGCCGAACAGGATCGCCCTGATGTCGCGGCGGCGCGCGCGGAACTGAAGGCCGAGCAATCCAAGCTCGAAGCGCCGCGCCTCGTGTTCATCGACGAGACGGCGGTCACGACGAAGATGGTCCGGCATCGCGGCCGTTCACCGCGTGGCGAGCGTCTCGTTGCGAGCGTGCCGCATGGCCACTGGAAGACGCTGACGCTCGTCGCCGCACTGCGCATCGATGGCCTGACGGCACCTTATGTCGTCGACGGGGCGATGGATGGGCCATCCTCTATCGCTTATGTCGAGCAGGTTCTCGCGCCGACGCTGCGCAAAGGCGAAATCGTCTTCATGGACAATCTGCGCACCCACAAGATCGACGGCGTTCGCCAGGCGCTCGAAGCGGTCGGCGCCAAGGTGCGCTATTTGCCGGCCTACTCGCCGGACCTCAATCCGATCGAGATGGCGTTCTCGAAGCTCAAGGCTGCGCTGCGCAAGGGGGCGGCACGCACCGTCACGGCGCTGATGAAGATGATCGCCAAGCTCATCAAGACCTTTGCCCCGCATCAGTGCGCAAACTACTTTCAACATGCAGGGTACAGGGCGTGATCCACATCAGTCGGAAACTGCTCTAGTAGCTCTAGTCACAGTCTTTGACATGGCTTGCTCCAAAAATGGATAGATTCCGACGCACCGACTACAGATTGCTCCGGTGTTTGGTCTCGCAATGACGTGATATGGTCGATCTTGAAGGCTGGCGGGCCTTCCGTCCAGACGTTTCGGCCTAACCCTCCAGATCGGCGTCTGACAAGAGGCGCATAGGAACCCATAGAGGCGTTGGCCGAGGGTCAGCTGCTGCAAATTTCCGGGATCGATAAGGGATACCCACCGGTCAGTCCGGGCATGTATGACGAGTAGTGCCAGCGCACCGGGGAAGATCGTTGCTGCCCCGAGCCAGATGAACCGCCAGCGCATCAGATAGCGCGTCCGGGCTCGCCTCTGGAATAGTCGCTTTCCCACGACGCGTGATCCAACGATCTCGATCGACACTCACGTGCCCAGAGGTTCAACGACGAACCTCGTGCCCATCTACGAAGCTCGCGAGAGTGGCCCAGTGCAGGGTGCCGGCCTTTCTCGGATGCGGATGACGGTATGCGCCACCGAGCGCCGGCCAACAAGATCAACATGCGATGGCGCGCTCGTCCGTTCATAGAGGCCATATCAACTCTGGTCGCGCGAAGTTTTCCGCATGCGAGATGGGTGGTGATGCGGCGCGATGAGGATGTTCCGGGTGTTATCGACGATGTCGATGGTTGGGAGCGTGGGCTGAGTCGGCGGTCACGGGGCAAACGTCCCGTCGGCGAGCTCCACCTTGTGGAGACTGAATAATTTTCGCGGCGCCGAAACATCGAGATCAATTGCCGCTGGGCTTTGCCGGGCATGAGGACGTGCCCGGTAACACTTCGTTACAATCGAGAAAGACTCCGGTTACAGACACTGGGCATAAGGTGCCCCGCGAAATCAGTCGGCCAATGCGGCAACGTGACACTCGGCTCAACTCCGGATTCTTCTAGATGAAACCCAGTTTGTTCGTTTTCCTTGGCGTCATTCTGTCAGGCTGCAGCGCCGCGCCGCTGCCCGAATTGTCGTCGCCCGATCCTGGCGATCCGCTGGCGCCTGCTGCCGCCATGCCCTACAAGCCAGTGCTTGCCGGCACGGCCGGGCATGTGCCGGTGGGTTTGAAACCGTGGCGTGAACTCAACGACAGTGTCGCGCCCGGCGCCAGACGGTCGCCATGAAGCGACCTGCGATAGCCATGGCCGTGTTGGTGCTCGGCTCGCTCGTGACTGGATGTGCCGAGTTCACCACCGATGGTGGCATGGCGCCCGTTTCCGACAGTGTCCGCCGCGAGATCGGCAAGGATGCCGTCAAGCTTTCCTCGGCCGAGGACACTCGACGTGCGCGCGAACGTGTACAAGTCTTGCTGTCTGAACCGATGAGTGAAGACACAGCCGTTCAGATCGCCCTACTCAACAATCGCGGGTTGCAAGCCGCTTACAATGACCTAGGGATCTCCGAAGCGGAATACGTCCAAACAAGCCTGCCACCAAATCCCGCGATCACCGTAGGACGCACCTTCGGCACGGGCGGCTTCGTCGAATTCGGATTCCAACTCGTCGGAAATCTGCTCGCGTTTGCCAACCTGCCGAGAAGGACGGAAATCGCAAAGCGCGAGTTCGAGGAGGCTCGCTATCGGGCCGTGGCGACGACACTGAGCCTTACCGTGGACGTGCGTCGTGCATACGTGCGTGCCATCGCAGCGCAGCAGCGGTCGGCGTTGCTGGAACAGTCGCGACGGACGGCCGATGCTTCCGCCCGCATGATGAAGCAGCTTGGCGAGACCGGCGCCGCCAACAAGCTCGATCAGGCGCGCGTATCGGCCTTCTACGCCGATCTGAGCGCCCAGGTCGCGCAGGCCAGGCTGAGCGTCGCCGGCACGCGAGAAGCGCTCAATCGCATCCTCGGCCTGTGGGGCACGGACCTGAACTACAAGCTGCCGGCGCGGCTTCCAGCGTTGCCTGCCGCAGCGGATACGCTGGCGGACGTCGAGGTCGAGGCCATGCGACGGCGCGTCGATCTCATCATTCTCCGTTACGAGATCGTCACCTTGGCCCAGTCGGTCGGGTTCGTGAATGCGACGCGGTACCTGTCGTTCCTGGAGCTGGGCGTGGGCTACAGAAACGAGGTCGAGACCAGCGACGCGGGAGAGCGGACGTCGAAGAACCGGTACGGCGTTGATTTGGGCATCGTGATCCCGATCTTCGATACCGGCGAAGCGCGGGTTGTGACCGCTCGCGAGATCTACATGCGCGCAGTCAACCGGTTCGCCGAGCGCTCAGTGAACGCCCGGTCCGAGGCGCGCGTGGCGTACACGACCTATCGGGCGACCTACGATATCGCCCGATACTACCAGACCCGCATTCTGCCGTTGCGCCGCCAGATCTCAGCCGAGGTTTTGCTGCGCTACAACGGCATGTTGGTCGACGTCTTCGAGCTTCTAATCGAGGAGCGGGAGCGCATCTCGGCCAACATCGCGTCGTTGGATGCCCTTCGCGACTACCATCTGGCGATCGCCGATCTCCAGGCGGCCCTCATCGTCGGCGGCATCGTCCCGCCGTCGGGGATCATCAACACGACTCCCCCACCAGAAACCATCCCGTTTGGACTATAAGAAAGGAGAACGAGGTGTCTCTATCCAGACGCAACCTCTTCGGGGCTTCCGGCCTTGCCCTTCTCAGCGCCGCCGCGGTCAGCGGTCGTGTGCAGGCGCAATTGATTCCCGAGGCGCCGACGACCACGACCAACACCATGCAACCGCCGCTCTATCCCAAGAGCGGGCCGGACTATCAGCCGGTGGTGACTTTGAATGGCTGGACCCTGCCGTGGCGGCAGAATGGCGACTGGAAGGAGTTCCATCTCGTCGCCGAGCCGGTCGAGCGCGAAATTGCGCCCGG
>JANNTF010000160.1:0-1549 GCA_031403455.1 Alphaproteobacteria bacterium
GCGATCACCTCGACTACCACCCGACCATGGAGGCCTATCTCGCGGCCAAGCTGCGCCTGTTCAGCACGCTGCTCCCTGAAGGCAGCGCCGCCATCGTCAATGCGGACTCACCTCATGCCGACGCGATCGCAGCGATCGCGCGCACGCGCCGGCTCCAGTTCATAGGTTACGGCCGAACCGCGCGCGAGATCCGGCTGATCGACCAGACGCTGGACATCGATGGCCAAACGCTGGAGATCGACGCATTCGGGCGCCGCACCACGCTCCGGCTCCCGCTCACCGGCGCATTCCAGGCCATGAACGCGCTGGCCGCGCTCGGCCTGACAGTGGGCAGCGGCAGCGAGGCGCCCTGGGCGGTCCAGGCGCTCGCGCAGCTCGCGGGCGTGCCCGGACGGCTGCAGCGCGCCGCGACCCGCGCCAATGGCGCGGCGATCTATGTCGACTATGCCCACAAGCCGGATGCGCTGGAGACCGTGCTCCGTGCCTTGCGCGCCCACACGCAACGCGAACTGGTCGTGGTGTTCGGATGCGGCGGCGATCGCGATCGCGGCAAGCGCCCCATCATGGGCGAGATCGCCGCGCAACTCGCCGATCGCACGTATATCACCGACGACAACCCGCGCAGCGAGAACCCTGCCGCGATCCGGTCACAGATTCTCGCGCATTGCCCAGGTGCGGTCGAAGTGGCGTCACGACGTGAAGCGATCTTTCTCGCGACCGCCGCGCTGCGACCAGGCGACGTGCTGGTCATCGCCGGCAAAGGTCATGAGCGAGGCCAGATCGTGGGTTCCATCACGCATCCCTTCGACGATGTCGACGTCGCGCGCGCTGCGGTGCGTGCCGCCGATGAAGGATCCGACGCGTGACGCCCGTGCTGTGGACCAGCGCCGACGCGGAAGCCGCGACCGGCGGCCGGGGCAATCGCCCATGGATTGCGCGCGGCGTGTCGATCGACTCGCGCACGCTCACACGCGACGATCTTTTCGTCGCCGTCAGGGGCGAGACGCATGACGGGCATGATCATCTTGCTGCCGCGTTCGCGGCTGGCGCGAGCGCGGCGCTGATCGATCATGCACCGCCGGGGTTTGCGGTCGGCGACCACGCGGTGCTGATGGTCCCGGAAACCTTGGAAGCCGTCACGCGGCTCGGCGCTGCCGCGCGCGCGCGCGCGCCCGATGTTCGCGCGGTGGCGGTGACCGGAAGCGTCGGCAAGACCAGCACGAAGGATGCGCTGCGCCACGTCCTCGGCGCGCAGGCCGCCACGCATGGCGCGGCCGCCAGCTTCAACAATCACATCGGCGTTCCCGTGACGCTCGCACGTCTGCCGCCGGCATCGCGCTTCGCCGTCTACGAGATCGGCATGAACCACGCCAACGAGATTGCGCCGCTGGTGCGCATGGTGCGTCCGCAAGTCGCCGTCATCACCATGATCGCCGCCGCGCATACCGAGAATTTCACTGACGGCGTCGACGGCGTCGCGCGTGCCAAGGCCGAGATCTTCGAGGCCGGCGGCGAAACCGCGATCATCAATCGCGACACCGCGCATTTC
>JANNTF010000161.1:0-16317 GCA_031403455.1 Alphaproteobacteria bacterium
TCCGCATCGATCTACCTCGTGCTCGCCGCGTCCGAGGTCATGTCCTGGGTCTTGACCCGCGGCGGGATCACCGATCACGTGCGCGATTTCGGCGCGTTGTTCGGCGGCAACAAAGTGCTGTTTCTTCTTGGCATCGCCGTCATGCTGACGCTGATCGGAACCTTCCTCGAGCCCGGCCCGGCGGTGATCCTGTTCGTGCCCTTGCTGATGCCGGCGGTGAAGCTGCTCGGTGTCGACCCGCTGCAATTCGCCATGGTGGTCATCCTCACGCTGACGCTTGGGCTGATCACCCCGCCAGTCGGCGTCTGCATGTTCGTCGTCTGTCGAATAGCGAACATCAATATCTGGCAGCTCTTCGCCAAGACGTGGCCGTTCTTTGTCGCCGAGACGATCGTGGTGGTTCTGCTCTGCCTCGTGCCGGCGTTCTCGAACTGGCTGCCCTACGTGCTCAAGAACTGAAAGGTCCCATGGAGTCATGACGAAGCTTCGCGTCGCCGTCTCGCCGGATGTCGTGAGTGCGGGCGGCGCCCCGATTTATGATCCAAGCGTGCTGGCGCTGCTCGACCATCCGCGCATCGAGTGGGCGTATTTGAAGCAGGACGTTCCCATCGTCACGCCCGAGTTCGCGGCCGAGTACGACGTGCTCTGCGCGATGCTCGAGCGGGTGACGCCGGCGAGCTTCGCGCGTGACGGTCATCGGCTGCGCCTAGTGTCGCGCTTCGGCGTCGGCTACGACACGATCGACGTGCCGAGCTGTACCGCCCATGGCGTCATGCTCACCATCGCGCCCGACGGCGTTCGTCGCCCGGTCGCGACCAACGTCATCACCTTCATCCTCGTATTGGCGCAGAAGCTCTTTCTCAAGGATCGCCTGACCCGCGAAGGCCGCTGGGCCGAGAAGACCAGCCACATGGGCATGGGTCTGACCGGGCGCACGCTTGGCCTCGTGGGCGTCGGCAATATCGGCGCCGAGGTCTTCCGGCTGGCGATGCCGTTCGAGATGAAGCACATCGCGTACGACCCCTTCGCCAAGCCG
Organism: Alphaproteobacteria bacterium; assembly: GCA_031403455.1. Taxonomy (GTDB): domain Bacteria; phylum Pseudomonadota; class Alphaproteobacteria; order CACIAM-22H2; family CACIAM-22H2; genus CAIOSQ01. The sequence goes on from JANNTF010000161.1 coordinate 1,037, forward strand.
GGCGCGCTCGATGGGCTGGGCGTCGAGCTGGTCTCCAGCCTCGACGAGGTCATGCGGCGCGCCGATTTCGTCTCGATCAACTGTCCTTTGAGCGCGAAGACGCGCGGCTTGATCGGCCCGCGCGAACTCGGCCTGATGAAGCGGACCGCTTTCATCATCAACACCGCGCGCGGCCCGATCATTCAGGAGGAGGCGCTCTACGCGGCGCTGCGCAGCGGCGCGATCGCCGGCGCCGGGCTCGACGTGTTCGAGGTCGAGCCCACCCCCACGGACAATCCGATCCTGAAGCTCGACAACGTGGTCGTGACGCCGCATGGGCTTTGCTACACCGACGAGTGCTTCACCGGCATCGCGCGCAATGCCTTCGAGGCCGTGCGTGCGCTCGCCGACAATGTCGCGCCGAAATACATCGTCAATCGCGACGTCCTGACTCACCGGGCCCTGACGGGCCTCCAACCCTGAAGGGAACCGAGATGCGCACCAACCCAGTCAAGACCAAGATCATGGCCGGTGGCACCGCCTTCGGCGCGATGATCTTCGAATTCTTCTCGCCGGGCATCGCGCAGATCTGCAAGGCGGCAGGGGCCGAGTACATCCTCTACGACATGGAGCACACGGCGATCAGCACGGAGACGCTGCGCCAGCAATTCTCGATGTGCCGCGGCATCGGCCTCGTGCCGATGGTGCGCGTGCCATCGACCGAATACCATTTCATCGCGCGCATGCTCGATGTCGGCGCGATGGGCATCATGGTGCCGATGGTCGATACGCCGGAGCAGGCCGCGTTCATCGCCGCCTGCTGCAAGTATCCGCCGGCGGGCCGGCGCGGCGCGGCGTTCGGTGTCGCGTACGACGATTTCTCGCCGGGCCCGGTCAAGGAGAAGATGGCGGCATCCGATGCGCGCACGCTGGTGATCTGCCAGATCGAATCGGCGATCGGCGCGGAGAATTGCGAAGCGATCGCGGCGGTGCCCGGTGTCGACGTGCTCTGGGTCGGTCATTTCGACATGACCAATTTCATGGGCATCCCGGCGGAGTTTCAGAACCCGCGTTATCTCGACGCGATCGAGCGCGTTGTCGCGGCATGTGCCAAGCACGGCAAGATTCCGGCGATCATGTCGGCGGACGAGACTTGGACACGCGATTACCTCGCCAAGGGATATCGACTGATGGCGTACGGCATCGATTGCACGATCTACCAGAAGGCGCTGGCGCTGGGGCTGGACGTGATGCGAACGACGGCGCGCGGGCTCGCGCGGGCGCAGGCGAAGAGTCGCAAGCCGGCAGCCAAGGCGAAGTCGAAAGCCAAGGGGACGGCGAAATCCAGGCGATGAGCGGCGTCATGATCGTCACCGGTGCCTCCCGTGGCATCGGTGCCGCCGCGGCACGCATTGCCGTGCGCCAGGGTTTCGCGGTCTGCGTAAACGCGGCGCGCAGCATCGATGCCGCGCACAAGCTCGCTGCCGAACTCGTGAACGGTGGTGGTCGGGCCATCGCGGTGCAGGCCGATGTCAGCCGGCGGGAGGAGGTGGATGCGCTGTTCGCACAGGTCGATCGTGAGCTTGGTGCGGTGACGGCGCTGATCAACAACGCCGCCATCGTCGGTCCCGAGCGACGGTTGGCCGATGTCGATGCCGAGCTGCTGCGCCGGATCTTCACGACCAATGTGGACAGCATCTTCTGGTGCACCGCCGCCGCGGCGCGCCGGATGTCGACGACGCAAGGCGGCACGGGCGGGGCGATCGTGAACATCTCTTCGGCGGCGGCGCGCATGGGCGGGGTGGTCGGCTGGGCCGCCTATGCAGCGAGCAAAGGCGCCGTCGACGCTTTCGTCCTCAACGCCGCCAAGGATCTCGGCCCACAGGGCATCCGCGTATGCGGGTTGCGGCCGGGGATGACGCGAACCGAGATGCTCGACCAGATCGGCGGCGACGCGCGCATCCAGGCCGGCATTTCGACCGTCTCGCTCGGTCGCGCCGCCGAGCCCGAGGAAATCGCCGAGGCGGCGGTGTTTCTGGCCTCGTCGCGCGCCTCGTATATCCACGGCACGACGATCGACGTGACGGGCGGACGCTGATCTTGCACCGCGGCGACTTGTCGGCTCATCAGCGATCGGGACCAGCCATGGCGCATTTCCAGCATCTCTTTGAACCTCTCACCCTGCGCGGCGTCGAGATCCGCAACCGTATCCTCTCGACGGGACACCAGACCTTTCTCGCAAAGGGCGGGTTGCCGGGCGCGGATTTCGTCGCCTATCACGAGGCGCGCGCACGCGGCGGCGCTGGCCTGATCATCACCGAAGCGGCGCGGTTCCATGCCTCGACCTTCACCGACGCGCCGGAGATCATCGTCGCCAGCGACGACTGCATTCCGGCCTTCCGTACCCTCGCTCAAGCTGTGCATGCGCAAGGTGCCCGCCTCTTTGGCCAGCTGTCTCATCCAGGTCGACTCTCGCGCCGCATGCAGGGCGGGCTGCGCGGTGTCGCCTATGCGCCATCGGCGATACCCGATAATCGCTTCCACACCATGCCGCGGGAAATGTCGATCGCGATGATCGAGGAACTCATCGCCGCCTACGGCCAGGCTGCACGTCGCCTGACGGAAGCGGGGTATGACGGTATCGAGATCGCCGCGAGCCTCGGTTTGCTCGTTGCGCAATTCCTTAACTCCGTCACCAACAAGCGCACCGATCGCTACGGCGGCAGCCGCGAGAATCGGATGCGCTTCCTCTGCGACTGCTTGCGTGAAGTGCGGCGGCAGATCGGCGATGACCGCGTCGTCGGCATCCGCATCTCCGCCGAGGAGATCGAAGCCGAGGGTCTCGAGCGCAACGAGATCACCGTGATCTGCAAGGAACTGGCGCGCCTAGGCCTCGTCGACTATGTCAGCGCGACGATTGGATCGATGGCCGGGCTCGGTGGCTCCGTCCATGTGGTGCCGCCGATGGAGATCTCGCCGGGGTATGTCGCGCCGAAGGCTGGAACGCTGAAGGCGGCCACTGGCCTGACGGTCTTCGTCGCCGGGCGCATCAACCAGCCGCAGCTCGCCGAGCGGATCCTGGCCGCCGGCCAGGCTGATATGTGCGGCATGACCCGCGCGCTGATCTCGGACGCGGAGATGCCGAACAAGGCGCGCACCGGCAGGCTCGAAGAGATCCGCGCCTGCATCGGTTGCAACCAAGCCTGTATTGGGCATTTTCACCAGGGTTATTCGATCTCCTGCATTCAGAATCCGGTGTCCGGCCGAGAGCTTGCCCTGGGCGCACCGGCGCCCACCACGCGTCGCCGGCGCATTCTTGTCGCGGGCGGTGGACCCGCCGGCATGAAGGCCGCGGTGACCGCCGCCGAGCGCGGCCACGACGTCGTGCTGTGCGAGGCGAGCTCGCGCCTCGGCGGCCAGGTCCTGCTCGCCCAGCGTCTGCCCGAGCGTGCTGAGTTCGGCGGTCTAGCCACCAATCTCGAAGGCGAGCTGCTGCGCGCCGGCGTCGAGATCCGCCTGCGCACGCGCGTCGATGCCGCCGTCGTCGCCGCCGTCTTGCCCGATGCGGTGATTATCGCGACCGGCGGGACGCCCTACGCACCCGAGATCGAGGGACGCGACGAGGGCCATGTGGTCGATGCGTGGTCGGTGTTGAGCGCCCAAGCCAATCCAGGTTCACGCGTGTTGGTTGCGGATTGGCGCTGCGACTGGATCGGCATGGGCGTCGCTGAATTCCTCGCGCGCAACGGCCACAAAGTGCGGCTTGCCGTCAATGGCGTCCAAGCAGGACAGCACATTCAAATGTATCACCGCGACCATTGGGCGGGGAAACTGCACAAGCTGGGCGTCGAGGTGATTCCCTATGCGCGGCTCTTCGGCGTGGATCGTGAGACCGCCTATCTCGCGCACATCGTCACGGGTGAGCCGATCCTCTGCGAACAGGTCGACACGGTGGTCCTCGCCGCCGGCAATCGTGCCGAGACGCGGCTCGAGGATGAACTCGACGCACTCGGAATCGAGCTGCACCTCGCCGGTGACTGCCTGTCGCCGCGCTCGGCGGAAGAAGCGGTGTACGAGGGCCTGCTCGCAGGGCGAGCGGTGTAGAGCGAAAGAACACTTGGTTCACGGGCTCAGCTCTTCACGACGTAGTCCGGTGTCAAGCGGCTCAGCACCTCGGCGCCGCGCTCGGTGATCGCGATTGTGTGGCCGAGCGACATTGCGAGGCTGCGCTCGGCATCGATCAGGATCGCATGCAGGAACAACACCATGCCCGGCGCCGCCGGCAGCGGATTGCCCGCATAGAGCATCGGCGGCACATCCATCCAGGTCGGGCGATAGAGCGCGCCGAGCGAGTAGCCGCAGGCGGACATGCGCGAAGCGCCGAAGCCGGCGGCGTCGTAGACGCGGCGATGCGCATCGTCGATCGCGCCCAGCGGTCGGCCTGGCCGCGCGGCCTCGGTCATCGCTGCGAGCGCGTCGCGCGTCACCTCGAACATCCGCCGCTGCCGATCACTCGGCCGACCGATCGCGATCGTGCGCATCAGGCAGGCGCAGTAATGGCGATAGCTCGCCGCGAATTCCATCGTGAGCTGATCGACGGGATCGAGATGCCGGAACCCCGTCGCGCTGCGGACGAGGAGCGCGCGGTCACCTGATCCGAGCACCGGACCCGATGGCGGCGGATCGCCACCACCGGCCAGGATCGGCACTGCGCCTGCGGCGGCGATGTCGCCCTCGAAGACGCCGGGGCCCGCGGCCGCGAGCATTGCCTCGAGCGATTGATCCGCGAGTTCGGCGGCGCGGCGCATATAGGCGAGTTCGGCGGGCGACTTCACCAGCCGCAGCGTGCGGACCACCGCCGAGGCGTCGACCAGTTCGCACCAACCCGCGAGTTTTTGTCGCACGAGCTCGTATTTGTCGGCCGTCAGGCCGAAGGCGCGCAGTTCGATGCCGATGCGCGCACCCTGCAGGCCCTTCTCCGCGAGGATCGCTTTGAGTTCGCGCGATGGATCCGCATCCTCGGAATCGTACCAGAGCCGGATATCGGTGATCGTCGAAGTCCGCTTGGCCTGCTCGAGATCGGGCCGTCGGGTGAGCAGCGTGATCGGCGCGTCATCGGCCGTCACGACCACGCATTGGAAGAACACGAAACCGCTGGTGTCGAACCCGGTCAGGTAGAAATGGCTCTCCTGCGCGAACAGCAGGATGGCCGCGAGATCGGCCTTTCGCAGTGCCGCGCGCGCCGCCGCGACCCGGGCCTCGAATTCACCGCGGTCGAAGTGAAGTGCCATCGGGACTCCCGGCTGCGTTCATGCCCCTTCTGTGCCCTGCCAGTGAGGCCGATGCAATGCCGCCTCCGCGACGGCGTCGCTCCTTGACTCCGGTGGAGTGGCCGGCTGAACTCGTGACGGAAACAAGGAAGCGGCTTCGTCGTCATGCCGCCATGAATCAGGGAGCTCAAGATGAAGAAGCGTTCGTTGCTATCGATATCTTTCGCGTGTCTGACGCTGTTCGCGGCCGACGGCGCCTTCGCACAGCAGAAATCGATCACGGTGTCGTCTTGGGGCGGCGCCTTCCAGAAGGCGCAGCGCGAGGCGTGGTTCAACCTGATCGAAAAGGAGATGGGGATCACGGTCAAGGAGGAGACGACCCAGGGGATCGCCGATGTCCGCGCCCAGGTCGCGTCCGGCAAGCCGACCTGGGATCTTACGACGCAGGGCTATTACACCTGCGCCCTGCTTGAGAAGGAAGGCCGGCTCGAGAAGCTCGATCCGGCGATCGTGAACGATCCCGGTGTCCCCAAGGAACTCAAATCCGATTATTGCATGTCGCAGATCGTCTATTCGGTCGCGATCGGCTGGCGCAAGAAGGCCTTCGGCGACAAGCAGCCGAAGAGCTGGGATGCGTTCTGGAACGTCAAGGACTTTCCGGGTCAGCGCTCGATGCGCCGCCATCCGATCTATAGCCTTGAGGCCGCGCTACTCGCCGATGGCGTGCCGATGGACAAGATCTATCCCATCGATGTCGACCGCGCGTTCAAGAAGCTCGAGAGCCTGAAGCCCCATGTGCTGGTGTGGTGGAACTCCGGCGCGCAGTCCGTGCAAGTGCTGCAGGACGGCGAGGTCGACATGGTCGGCGCATGGAATGGCCGCATCCAGGCGGCGATGGCCGACAAGGAAGGCCGTGGCGGCCCGCTCAACATCACGTTCGACCAGCAGATGCTGGTGTCCGATGCGTGGATGATTCCAAAGGGCGCGCCCAACAAGGATCTGGCGATGAAGGCGCTGGCCATCATGATGCGTCCAGATGCACAAGCCACGCTGCCGAAATTCATCAACTACGCACCGGCCAACAACAAGGCCTACGACACCGGCATGATCTCGGCAGAGATGGCCGCCAACCTGCCAAATTCACCACAGAACGTGGGGAAGGGTTTCGCGCTCTCGGTCGATTGGTGGGTCAAGAACAACGATGAAATGGTGAAGCGCTTCGACGCATTCCTCCAGAAGTGAACGTCGCACGGCCGGCGGGACGCCTGCGGGCGCCTCGCCGGCCGTGCGCATTCCCGGACAGCGCGGGGAGAGGGAAATTTCCGATCAAGCGCAGGCTTCTGTCGTCTCGCTGCCGATCAGCATCGGTAGCCTGACCAAGGCCTATGGCACCTTTCGCGCCCTCGACGATGTCAGCCTCGAGGTCGCCAGCGGCGAGTTCCTGACGCTGCTCGGGCCCTCCGGCTCCGGCAAGACGACGTTGCTCATGGTCCTCGCAGGGTTCACGCGACCGGATTCCGGACGCGTTGCCTTCGGCGATTCCGACGTCACGCTGGCGCCGCCGCATAAGCGCGGCGTCGGCATGGTGTTCCAGAACTACGCGCTATTTCCGCACATGACGGTGAACGGCAATCTCGCTTATCCCCTCAAACTGCGTCGTGTCGGTCGCTCCGAAATCGAGGACCGCGTTCGCCGCACGCTCGACACCGTGCAGCTCCAGGGCCTCGGCGAACGTCAGGTCGATCAGCTCTCAGGCGGCCAACGACAGCGCGTCGCCCTCGCTCGCGCGATCATATTCGAGCCGCGCATTCTGTTGATGGACGAGCCGCTGTCGGCGCTCGACAAGAAGTTGCGCGAGGAGATGCAGATCGAGGTGCGTCATCTCCATCAGCGGCTAGGTATGACGACGGTCTATGTCACCCATGACCAGCGCGAGGCGCTGACGATGTCCGATCGCGTCGCCGTGATCGATCACGGCAAGTTTCGCCAGATCGGCAAACCCCGCGACATCTACGAGCGGCCCGCCAGTCGGTTCATCGCTGAGTTCATCGGCGAGTCGCATTTCCTGCCGGTCGATCTCGCTGGGGGCCGCGTGCAATATCGCGATACGAAGCTGTGTCTGGCGGAGCCGCCGGTGGCGATGGTGGAGCCGCTGCTGGTACTGCGCCCGGAGAAGCTGCGCGTGATCACGGGCAGCAGCGACGCGGCGGGATTGAATCTTTTCTCGGGGCGGGTCGCCGAGCTCGTTTACCAGGGCGAGAGCACGCTGGTGTATGTCGATCTCGACGGCGGCCCACGGATCTCGGCACGCCAGACCACCAGTGCCGCGTCGCCGCCGCTACCCGGAATCGGCGAGCCGATCGCGCTCGGCCTGGCGCCCGCCGACACGATCCTCGTTTCCGCCGATACGCGATGAGCGCTGCCGGGCTCCCGAATGCAAGCGCGCTCAAATCTGCCGCGCGGCGCGAGAGCTGGGCCCTCGGCGCTCTCGCGGCGCCGGGACTTGTGCTGATCGGGATCGTGGCGCTGGCGCCGATCGCCTGGCTGTTCTGGCTGTCGCTGCGGACGGGAGACCGCTTCACGCTCGATCACTATCTGCGCCTGCTGCATCCGAGCTATCTCATTTCGCTGCAGACCACCTTCGAACTCACCTTCCTGGTGACGGGGATCTGCGTTCTGCTCGGCTACCCGCTTGCCTATCTCACAGCCCAGGTCAGGCCGCGCACCGCCTCGATCCTGATCCTGTTCGTCCTCTTTCCTGTTTGGACATCGCTGCTCGTGCGCTGCTACGCGTGGCTCGTATTGCTGCAGCGCCGCGGGCTGATCAACACGTGGCTGGTCGACGCCGGCGTGATCGATCTGCCGCTGCGCCTCGTTCATAATTTCACCGGCACGGCGATCGGCATGGTGCACATCATGCTGCCATTCATGGTGCTGCCGCTCTACGCGACGATGCGCTCGATCGACCGCGACTACGTGAAGGCGGCGGCCAATCTCGGCGCCTCGCCGAGCCAGGCGTTCTGGCACATCTACGTGCCCCTCTCGCTACCGGGGCTCGCCGCAGGAATCATCATCGTATTCATCCTCTGCCTCGGCTTCTACGTGACGCCGGCGCTGCTCGGCGGCGGTCGCGTGATGATGTGGTCGATGCAGATCGAGCGCAACGTGACCTATCACGCGGATTGGGGAGCGGCGAGCGCACTCGGGGTGGTGCTGCTCGCCATGGCCTTGGCGATCTTTTGGGCTGTCGGCCGCGTCATCGGATTCCAGCGCATGCTCGGGGCGCGTTGAATGCTCGACCGCCCGGCCACCGACACGCAGATCACGCATCGCAGCCGGCTTTGGCTCTACATCATTGTCGGTCTTATCCTTGCCTTCCTGGCGCTGCCGAGCATTCTCGTAGTGCCGCTGAGCTTCTCGGACTCGCGATTCCTCGCCTTCCCGCCGCCGGGTTGGTCGACGCGGTGGTACGAGGCCTATCTCGGCTCGCGCGAGTGGCGCGCCGCCACGGCGATTTCATTCATTGCAGCGATCCTGACGATGACCCTGTCGACTGCGATCGGCACGATCGCCGCCTACAGCCTGTACTCGATGCGCGGCCGGATGATGCAAATCGTCTATGCACTTTTCATGCTGCCGCTCATCATTCCGGCGATCCTGATCGCCATCGGGACATTCCTGTTCTATGCGCAGATCGGCCTGAACAACACGATGACCGGGATCGTGCTCGCGCATTCGGTGATGGCCATCCCGCTCGTCGTGATCACCGTCGCCTCTGGATTGAGGTCCTACGACATGAACCAGGAACTCGTAGCGCGTAGCCTCGGCGCGAGCCGGCCCTGGGCATTCCTGACCGTGACGCTGCCTCAGATAAAGTTGTCGGTGATCACCGGCGCGCTGCTCGCCTTCATCACCTCGCTCGATGAGGTGACGATCTCGTTGTTCATCGCCGGCGGCGACTACACGACCATGACCAAGCGCATGTTCAACGCGTTGCGCGACGAGATCGACCCGACCATCGCCGCCATCTCGACGCTACTGATCGCGCTTTCGATTGCTTTGCTCGCGATGAGCCAGCTGGCCGAGCGCCGGAGCGATCGTCCGCAGCGCTGAAGCGGCGCCGGCTAACCGCTTGACCGGCCAGTTTGTATCCCCGAGCATCGAGTCCTCCCTTGGACCTTGGATAGGAAGTCGCACATGTTGCGTCGTTCAGTCTTCGCGGCCCTTGCCGCCGCTATGATTGCGCTCGGTGCGGCGTCTGCGGCTTGGGCCGGACGGGATGTACTCGTGGTCGATCTCGTCGACGAGCCGTCCTCGCTCGATCCGCACATTCAATGGAATCCCGACAGCTATTTCGTCTATCGCAATATCTTCGACAACCTCGTGACGCGCGACGACGATGGCAAGATCGTGCCGCAGATCGCGACCGCCTGGCGCCAGATCTCCGATACGGAGATCGAGTTCGACATCCGTCAGGGCGTCAAATTCCACGATGGCACCGCGCTCGGCGTCGAGGACGTCGTGTACTCGGTGCATCGCATCATCAATCCCGAGCTGAAGAGTCCGCAGCTCTCGCAGTTCAACCGCATCGAGAAGGCGGTCGCCATCGGCACCGACAAGGTGCGCATCATCACCAAAGGCCCGTATCCGGTTCTGCTGGCGCAGCTCGTCAAGCTGTCGATCGTCCCGAAGACGTATGTCGAGGCGATCGGGCGCGACGAGTTCAATCTGAAGCCAGTGGGTTCCGGTCCCTATAAATTCGCTGGCTGGCAGCGCGGCGTGCGCGTGACGCTGGACGCCAACGCCGAATATTGGGGCGGCAAGCCAGGCTTTCCCAAGGCGGAGTTCAATGCGGTGCGCGATGTTGCGACCCGCGTCGCCAATCTGCGCAGTGGACGGTCGGACCTCGTCGTGACGCTCGGTCCTGACCAGGCGGCCGAGCTCAAGGCGGATGCGCGGGCGCAAGTGCTGAACGTCCTCACCGAGCGCGTCGCCTATCTCAGGCTGAACGCCGCCGACGGGGCGCTGAAGGATCTGCGGCTGCGGCGTGCGGTTGCGGCGGCGATCGACCGCGCGACGCTCGTGCAGGCCCTGCTCGGCAATTACGACAAGGTGGTGAACAGTCTCGGTTCGCCGGCAAGCTTCGGCTATATCGACGGCGTGGAGTTCCCGGCCTACGATCTCGCGGTGGCCAAGAAGCAGGTGCAGGATCTTGGCGCGGCCGCGCAAGGCGAGATGACGTTTGTCACCGCGCCGGTATTCGATCAGCGCGTCGTGCAGGCGCTGCACCAGATGCTGACGGAGGCCGGCCTGAAGGTCCGCCTCGTCTCATCCGACATGCAGACCTATCTGCGGCGAGCGACCGGACCGGCCGCCGATGCGGGCGATTTCGCATTCGGCCGCTGGTCGTGTTCGTGTCAGGACGCGGACGGCATGGTCGAACCGCTCTATCACTCGAAGAGCATCTGGGCGAAATACGCCAACTCCGACATGGATGCAGCGCTCGAGGCGGCGCGTTCGACCCTCGATCCGGCGGCGCGTCTCCAGTACTACCGGAAAGTCCATGAGATCGCCGCGCGCGACATGCCGATGGTGCCGCTCTATCAGGCGGCGATCCTCTACGGCGCGAGCAAGAAGCTGGTCTGGAAGCCGACGCCGAACGAGAGCATGTTCATCAACCGCATGCGCTGGCAGGAGTGAGTTCGCCCGCGGGGGATCGTCAGCGGCTCCAAGCGGAGCAAGTCGGCGCGGCGGTCTCGCACGCATGACGCGCTACCTCGTCAAGCGTCTGGCGCAGTCCATGGTCGCGATCATCGGCGTGATCACGATCGTGTTCTTCATCCAGCGTCTCGCCGGTGATCCGGTGTTGTTGCTGGTGCCGGAGGGCGCGAGCCGGCAGGACATCGACACGCTGCGCACGCAGCTCGGCTTCGACCGGCCGCTGATCGTGCAATATCTGGAGTATCTCGCGCAGCTCGCCCGCTTCGATCTCGGCCGCTCGATCATCCGGCATACCAGCGTATGGACGCAGCTCGCGCCGCGCATTCCCTATACCCTGATGCTCGCCGGCGGCGCGCTGCTGGTCGCCGTCGGCATCGGACTTCCCGTCGGCGTCGTGATCGCGATGCGGCGCGGCACGGTGGTGGAACGGGCGCTGATGAGCATCGTCCTGATCTGCCAAAGCCTGCCGACCTTCTGGTCGGGAATCATCATGATCCTGCTCTTCGCCGTGACCTGGGGCGTATTGCCGTCGTCGGGGAGCGACCAGCTGGCGTCCCTGATCATGCCGTCCCTCGCGCTCGGCTTTATCACCATGGCGACCTATGCGCGTGTGGCGCGCACCGCGGTGCTCGATGAGTTGTCGAAGGATTACGTCCGCACGGGGTATGCCAAGGGCCTGGCACGCTGGGCGGTATTCTTTCGCCATGTCAGCCGCAATGCGCTGATCCCGTTGATCTCGATCTCGGCGATCGAACTGGCCAATTTGCTGGCCGGCGCGGTGATCGTGGAGACGGTATTCGCCTGGCCCGGGCTTGGGCAGCTCGCGGTGCAGGCCATCGAGGGGCGGGACTTCCCGATCGTCCAAGCCATCGTGCTGCTGGGCGCGATTGTTTCGGTGTCGCTCAACCTGGTCGCCGATCTGCTCTACAGCGCTGTCGATCCGCGCATTCGGCTGGAAGCGGCGCAGCCATGATGGCGCGCGTCACGGGGACGATCGCGAGGCGTCAGGATCTCTATGTCCTGCCCTTCGCGATGTTGCTTGCCGGATTCGTGCTCGTGGCGCTGCTGGCGCCATGGATCGCGCCGCGCGATCCCAATACGCAGTTCCTGATGGGGCGGCTGAAGCCGCCAGGTACAGCGCTGCGCGGCGTTCAGTATTGGCTCGGGACGGACGAGGTCGGTCGCGATCTCGTGAGCCGCGTCATCTGGGGCGCACGCATCTCGCTGCTGGTCGCGGGAGTCTCGGTCACGATCTCGATGACGCTGGGAACTGCGCTCGGCATGATCGCTGGCTATTGCCGCGGCTGGGTCGAGATCGTCATCATGCGGGTCGTCGATATCGTGCTGTCGATCCCGGCGCTGTTGCTGGCGATCATCACGGTGGCGGTGGTCGGTCCAGGATTGTGGACGCTGGTTCTCGTGCTCGGCTTCACGCGCTGGCCGCGCTATGCGCGCGTCGCCTATGGCCAGACACTGGCGGTGACCAACATGCCCTTCGTGCGCGCCAGTCGTGCCTATGGCACGGGGGCCGTGCGCATTCTGGCTCGGCATGTATTGCCCAACATCTCCGGCGCGGTGATCGTCGTCGCGACGCTGGAGTTTGGCCTGATGGTGCTGTCCGAGGCCGGATTGAGTTTTCTCGGCCTGGGCGTCGTGCCGCCGACGCCGAGCTGGGGCGGCATCATGAGCACCGGGCGCAACTACCTGACATCGGCCTGGTGGATCGCGACGTTTCCGGGCCTGTGCCTGTTCCTGCTGATCCTCTCCGTCAACATGATCGGCGATTGGCTGCGCGATCGTCTGGACCCGCGCACGGCAAAGGAGTGAGTTGAATGTTCGAGCCGGAGTTCAAGGACAAGATCGTCGTCGTGACCGGGGCCGCGGGTGTCATCGGCCGGTGGATCGTGCAGGGCTTTGCGCGCGCCGGCAGCCGCCTGGTGCTGTCGGATCATCGCCCGGATGTGTTGGCCGCCGATGTCGCGGCGCTGATGCTGCCGCCAGATCGCGTGCTGACACATGCGACGCAGCTTCAGGACGCCGCGGCGATCGCCGATCTCGTCGAGTCGACGGTCACGCGCTTCGGCGCGCCCGACATCGTGATCAACAATGCGGGCGTCTATCCCTCGGGGTTTCTGCTCGACATCGACGTTGTGGAGTGGGACCGCATCATGGGCGTGAACCTGCGCGCACCCTTCGCGCTGACGCGCGAGGCGGCGCGGGCGATGATCGCGGCGGGCAAGGGCGGCTCGATCGTCAACATCTCGTCGGGCGCATCGCGCAAGATGCGCAGCACAGTCGTGCCGTATTGCGTCTCGAAAACGGCGCTCGATCGTCTCACGAAGGGCTTCGCGCTCGAACTCGCGCCGTTCGGGATCCGGGTGAACGCGTTGGAACCGGGTTTCGCGCCGGGCAGCACGGTCAGTCCGCTGACGGAGGCTCATGTCCGGGCGACGGAGGCGGCAATTCCGCTCGGCCGCGCGGCGACCGCGGAGGACGTCATCAATGGCGTCTTCTATCTCTGCTCGCGCATCGCCAGCTTCGTGACGGGCACCACGCTCAGCATCGATGGCGGCAACTCGATCGGCACCACCGCGGTCCATCAGGAGAAGAAGGCACCGCTGTGACCCTACCGGTTCTGGAGGTTCGCGATCTGGCGGTCGACGTCCATGGTGTCCGGGCGGTCGACGGCGTGTCGTTCACGCTGGCGGCCGGGCGGACCCTGGCGATCGTCGGCGAGTCCGGTTGCGGCAAGAGCCTGACCGCGCTTGCCATCATGCGGCTGCTTGGGCCCGGTCTGAAGCTCGCGCAAGGCAGCATCCAGCTGGAGGGGCGCGATGTCGCCGAGCTCGACGATGCCGCCCTGCAGCGGCTCCGTGGCGACGCGATCGCGATGATCTTTCAGGATCCCGTACTGTCGCTGAATCCTCTGCAGCGCATCGGCGTCCAGGTGGCCGAAGCGCTGGCGATTCATCGCGACAGCACGGCACGGGCCGTTCGCGCCGAAGCGATCGCGATGCTGGGTCGCGTGGGAATTCCCGCGCCCGAAACCCGGTTCGATCAGTTTCCATTCGAACTCTCCGGCGGCATGTGCCAACGCGTGATGATCGCGATGGCCTTGATCTGCGGTCCTCGCGTGCTCATCGCCGATGAGCCGACCACCGCGCTCGATGTGACGATCCAGGCGCAGATCCTGTCCTTGATGAAGCGGCTGCGCAGCGAGACGGGCACCGCGATCCTGCTGATCACGCACGACATGGGCGTGGTTGCGGATCTCGCCGACGACGTCGGAGTCATGTATGCCGGGCGTATCGTCGAGCAGGGGGCGGTCGATGCAATCTTCGCCGACCCGCGCCATCCCTATACCCGGCTCTTGCTGCGCTCGATCCCGAAGCTGGAGGGGAAGCGCAAGACCAGGCTGCCGTCGATCGACGGCACAGTGCCCGATCTGCGCGATTGGCCTGGGGGATGCCGCTTTCGCGCGCGCTGTCCTCTCGCCTCCGCGCGCTGCGTCGAGGCAGCCCCGGAACTCGATCGCGAGGTGGGCGCGCATCGCGCCGCGTGCTGGCACTCCGATCGTCTGGCCGAGCTTGCATGAGCGCGACGCTGGTCGAGCTGCGGGATCTGCGGGTGCATTTTCCGGTCCGCGGCGGGTTGTTTGGCGGCGCCGTGGGCTGGGTGAAGGCGGTCGACGGGGTGGATCTCACGATCTCCGCCGGCGAGACTCTTGCGTTGGTCGGCGAGAGCGGCTGCGGAAAATCGACAACAGGCTATGCGTTGTGCGGTCTGATCACGCCAAGCGCCGGCGAGATCCGCTTCCCCGGTATCACCGAGCGCACACGTGAGATCCAGCTGGTGTTCCAGGACCCGTTCGGATCGCTCAATCCGAAGATGAGCGTCGGCGACTCGATCGGCGAACCCTTGATCGTGCATCGCGAGAAGCGCGGCGCCGCACTCGCCGGACGTGTGGCGGAATTGCTGGGCCTGGTCGGTCTGCCTGAATCGGCGGCGCATCGCTATCCGCATGAGTTCTCCGGCGGTCAGCGTCAGCGCATTGCGATCGCGCGCGCGTTGGCGCTGACACCCAAGTTGATCGTCTGCGATGAACCTGTCTCGGCGCTCGACGTCTCCGTGCGCTCGCAAATCCTGAACCTGCTGATGGATCTGCAGGCGCGGCTGGGACTTTCCTACCTGTTCATCAGCCATGACTTGTCGGTCGTGCGCCACATCGCCGACCGCGTCGCGGTGATGTATCTGGGCAAGATCGTCGAGCAGGCGCCGACCGATGCGCTCTTCGCGGCGCCTGCTCATCCC
>JANNTF010000162.1:0-4451 GCA_031403455.1 Alphaproteobacteria bacterium
AGCTCATCGCCAGAAAGAACAGCGCGACACCGATGGCGGTGTCGATCCAGACGCCCGAGAACATGATGGATCCCCCACTAAGAAACGGCGCCCCTAGGTTGCGCCAGCGAGCGAGCTTCGACACTGTCCGACGGGCCGACAAGCCCCCATTCGGGCGACGGCGCGCAGACTTTCGATTTCGAAAGCTATCTTGCGATAGAGAAATTAGTGGTCTAGCCTCGCGGCCAATAGAAAATCAGGAGGAACGCGCATGAAACGCTTGATCACGGGCGCTCGCTTCGCCCTCGCGGCGGTCACCGCCCTCGGGCTCTCGACCGCCGTCGCCCGCGCCCAGAGCTTCGACTGGAAGAAGCATGACGGGCAGACGATCAATCTGCTGCTCAACAATCATCCCTGGTCGCAGGCGATGAAGGACATGGCGGCCGAGTTCACGGCCAAGACCGGGATCCGCACGCGCATCGAGATCTTCAACGAGGAGCAGTTCCGCGCGCGGCTCACCACGATCATGCAGGCCAAGTCGGCCGACATCGATGTCTTCATGTCGCTCAAGATCCGCGAGGGCGAGGTGTTCGACCGCGCCGGCTGGTACGCCGATCTGACGCCGATGCTGCGCGATGCGGCCGCGACGGCGCCGGATTTCAACTTCGATGATTTCGGCAAGGCGCTGCGCGATGCCGAGACGGTGAACGGCAAGCTCGTCGGCCTGCCGCTCAATCTCGAAGGGCCGCTGTTCTACTGGCGCAAGGATCTGTTCGCGAAATGCAACATCGCGGAGCCGATGACGCTCGAGGAGATCCCGGCCGCCGCGGCGAAGCTGAGGGCATGCGATCCCAACCAGCCGATCTGGGCGGCGCGCGGCATTCGCGGCGCGATCAACTATGCGATGTCGGCGTTCGTCTTCAATCTCGGCGGCGATTTCAGGACCGCCGACGGCAAGCCCGGGATGTGCCAGCCCAAGACCATCGAAGGCGTCGAGATGTACGCCAGCCTGCTGAAGGATTACGGCCCGCCCGGCGCCGCCAATCATACCTTCACGCAGGTCATCGAGCTGCTCGGCCAGGGCCGCATCGCGATGACGCATGAATCGTCCAACGAATTCGCCAACATCATGAAGTTCCCCGGCCGCGCCCAGGATCTCGGCGTGAAAGTGCTGCCCAAGAGCGGCGCCACGGGAATTTCCAAGCCGGTCGTGATCGGCTGGGGACTCTCGGTCTCGGCGCATTCGCAGAAGAAGGGTCCGGCCTGGCATTTCCTGCAATGGGCGACGTCGAACGAGGTGCAGACCAAGCTCGTCGAAGCGGGTGTGGCGCCGCCGCGCGGCTCGGTGTTCAACGGTCCGGCATTCAAGCGCTGGAAGGGCGAGCTGCCGATCCGTCAGGCCTGGGCCGATTCGCTGGTCGAGATCAGCAAGACGGGCACCGGCGTCTATCAGAGCCCGACGACGCGCATCCCCGAAGCGCGTGAGATCATCGGCGGCGCGGTGCAGAAAGTGTTCCTCGGCCAGGCCTCGGCCAAGGATGCGCTCTGCGCCATCGACGCGGATCTCGCGAAGCTGCAGTGACCCCGGGCGTCCCCTCCTATGCCGCTTTGCGGCACGGGAGGGGACAACCAGCCCCTGCGCCCTGATGCCATTCGCTTCCCAACCCCTCGCGCAACGGGTGCTCTCCGTGCGCTGGATGATCGCGCCGGCGATCGTCTTCGCGCTGGCGCTGATTGTGTTTCCGTTCGGCTATGCGGTGTGGCTCAGCCTGCAGGATTACCGCTTCGGCGAGACGCCGAGCTTCATCGGCCTCGGCAATTACGCGCGCCTCGCCGTCGATCCGGAATTCTGGAACGGCTTCCGCCTGACGCTGATCCTGTACCTGCTCTCGCTGTTCCTGCAGCTCGTCTTCGGCACGGCGCTCGGCCTGCTCGTGCATCACACCGAGCGTCTGCGCGGCCTCGTGCGCACGGTCATGATGTCGCCGTTCATGATGCCGCCGGTCGTGGTCGGGATGATATCGATCGTGATCCTCGATCCCGGTCTCGGCGCCGCGAATTATCTGCTCAAGAGCGCCGGCCTGCCGACCAGCGATTTTTTCGCCTCGACCAATTACGTGATCTTCACCATCGCCGCCGTCGATTCCTGGCAATGGACTCCCTTCGTTGCCCTGATCGTTCTCGGCGGCCTGCAATCGATCAGCCCGCGAGTCGAGGAGGCGGCGGAGATCGATGGCGCGCATGGCTGGCGCAAGCTCGTCTACATCACGCTGCCGCTGCTCGGACCGGCGCTGGTCACCGCGGCCGTGCTGCGCTCGGTCGATCTGCTGCGCTTCTTCGACATCATCTACATCACCACCGAAGGCGGGCCCGGCTACGCCTCGACCACGCTCAACATCCTCGCCTATCAGCGCGGCTTCAAATTCTTCGAGATCGGCTACGCCTCCGCGCTGATGATCACCCTGTCGACGATCGTGCTCGGCTCGGTGCTCGTCTTCAGCTGGATGCGGCGCAAGGTGACGTGGTGAGCGATATCCGCCCCGGCGCCTCCAAGCTCGGACGCATTCTGATCCATGTCCAGGTCGCGATCCTGCTGGTCGTGATCGTGGCGCCGCTCGCCTGGATGGCGGCGGCGAGCTTCAAGACCCGCACGGATGTGACGAAGTACCCGCCCACGCTGTTGTTCGATCCGACGCTCGAGAATTACCGCCAGCTCTTCCAGCGCACGGACTTCCTGGAGAACACGCTCAACAGCTTCATCGTCGCGAGCGGTTCGACCTTGCTCGGCCTCGCGCTCGCCATTCCCGCCGCCTTCGCAGTGAGCTGGCATCGCTGGACCTGGCCCGCCGCGGTGACGCTGCTCGCGCGCATGGCGCCGGGCACATTGTTCCTGCTGCCCTGGTTCATCATGTTCTCGAGCGTCGGGCTGACGGGCACGCATACGGCGCTGGTGCTCACCCATGCCGTGATCACCCTGCCGATCGCGCTCTGGACCTTGCTGCCGTTCTTCGACTCGGTGCCGCGCGAATTGATCGAGGCGGCGCAGATCGATGGCTGCCGTCCGGGCTCGATCCTCGGGCGCGTGGTGATGCCGGTCGTCGTGCCGGGTGTCGTCGTCGCGACGATCCTCAGCTTCGTGTTCTCCTGGAATTATTTTCTGTTCGCGCTCGTGCTCTCCGGCTTCGACACCAAGACGGCGATCGTCGCCTCGTTCAACTTCATCGGCGAGGGCGTGACGAACTGGGGCACGCTGATGGCCGCGGCGACGGTGATCGCGCTGCCGCCGCTGATCCTCACTTTCGCCATCCAGCGCCGGCTGGTATCCGGGCTTTCCTTCGGCGCGGTGAAAGGCTGAACCATGCGTCACGCGACATTCCTCGGCGAGGGCCGGATTCGCATCGACCAGTCCAATGGGCCACAGCCCGCCGCGGGCGAAGTCGTGCTGCGCGTCGCGGCCTGCGCGCTCTGCGGCAGCGATCTGAGACCGTGGAAGCGCGGCTGGCCGCTGATCCCCGGCCACGAGATCGTCGGGTTTGTCGATCAGCCCGGCCATCGCCTGCACGGCCGGCGCTGCGTCGTCTATATCCCGGCCTTCTGCGGTCGCTGCGAGACCTGCCGCGCCGGCGACACGCATCTCTGCGCCGAGATGCCGGCGCTGGTCGGCTGGCAACGGCCCGGCGGCTATGCCGAAGCGCTCGCCGTGCCGGAGCAATGCCTGATCCCGGTGCCCGACGACATTCCGACCGAGCTCGCACCGTTGCTGCTCGACACGATCGGGACCGCGGGTCATGGCGTGCGCCTCGCGCGCAAGCTGGTGAGCGACGGACCCGCACTGGTCATCGGCGCCGGCCCGATCGGACTCGGCGCGATCATGGTGCTGCGCCAGCTTGGCTATGGCCCGATCCATGTCGCGGAATTGCAGGCGCATCGCCGCGACTTCGCCACGCGCTTCGGCGCGATCCCGGTCGATCTCGCGGCGCTGAAGCAGAATTTTCCGCTGGTGATCGAGGCGACCGGCAAGGACGCCGCCCGCCAGGCCGGGCTCGAAGCGGTGGCGCCGCGCGGCGCGGTGATCCAGCTCGGCGAGTCCGACGCCTGGGCGATCAACGAGACGCGGCCGATCCGACGCAAGGATTTCTACTACATCCGTTCGTTCTATTTTCCGCTCCAGGAATTCGACGCCAATGTCGAGCTGCTGCGCGCGGCGATGCCGGAGTATCGGCAATTCGTGGATGCGCGCGTGCCGCTCGACGGGCTGGAGGAGCTGTTCGGCGCCTTCGCCGCGGGCCAGCGCATCAAGCCGCAATTGAGCTTCGAGGCATGACCACCGTCTCGATCCGCGACACGGTCAAGCGCTTCGGCCAGGTCGAGGTGATCCACGGCCTGTCGATGGAGATCGCGAGCGGCGAATTCGTGGTCTTCGTCGGCCCGTCGGGCTGCGGGAAATCCACCTTGCTGCGCATGATCGCCGG
>JANNTF010000163.1:0-2218 GCA_031403455.1 Alphaproteobacteria bacterium
ATCCAGGGCAAGGAAGGCATGGCGATGGGCGCCGCCTACTCGGCCGCGAAGGCCGGCGTCATGACGCTAGCCAAATCGATGGCAAAGGAGCTCGCGACCGAGAACATCACGATCAACGTCGTGACGCCAGTCGCGGCAGAAACAGCAATGGCGCAGCAGATCACGGCTGCTCGTCGCGCCGACATCTTGGCGCGCATACCATCAGGCCGCTTCGTCGAGGTTGCAGAAATCGCAAGCATGGTGGCTTGGCTCTGCTCGCCCGATGCAAGCTTCTCGACCGGCGCCGCATTCGACCTCTCGGGCGGGCGCGCAACCTACTGAACGGAGCATGGGATGAGTGGACTTGCCGGCGAAGCCTTCGTCGCGATTTGGCATGACGTCGCTCCGGAGGGGCTCGAAGTTTTCTACGAATGGCACCATCGTGAGCACATGCCTGAACGACTGGGAATCCCCGGGTTTCGCCGTGGGCGCCGCTATCTGCGCATCGAAGGCGCGGGGCAGGGATACTTCAACCTCTACGAGGTCGATCGCTTCGAAGTCCTGGTTGGGCAGGACTACCTCAATCGTCTCAATGCGCCGACAATTTGGACAAAGACGGCCGTACAGCATTTTCGTCAGGTCACGCGCGGGCTGTGCCGCGTGGCCGCCTCCCATGGCATCGGCCAGGGTGGCGTGATCGCGACACTTCGCATCGTCGCCGCACCGGAACACGATGGATCCCTCAAGCGCTATCTTCTGCGCGAAATCATCCCGGGCCTCGCAGACCATGTTGGCATCGTCGGCGTTCATCTCGGGTTCACGGATGAAACAGGATCGCGAATCGAAACGGCCGAAAAGAAAGTGCGCGGCTCGGCGACCGACGTGCCCGCATGGGTGTTGATGGTCGAGGGGATCGGGCTCGATGCCACGAAGCGTGCAATCGATGCCGTCATCCCGGATGCCGCCCTGGTGAATGCCGGTGCCGCCGCCCCGGCGCTGATGGGCTTCTATCAACTCGAAGCACAGCGCCTGAAGACTGCCTGGGCCGCAGGCTGAGCAGGAGCTTGCAACCCAATCCCGGTGCCGCCATGGTCGCGCGCCGCAACATTCCGACCTGAACACAAGGAGTACGCATGTATCCGAACACTCAGCTTTTCATCGATGGTACGTGGACGCCTTCCACGAGCGGCAAGACAATTCCCGTCCTCAACCCGGCGACAGGTGAGCAGATCGGTACCGTCGCCCATGCCGGCAAGGCGGATCTCGATCGCGCGCTGGCTGCCGCCGACAAAGGCTTCAAGTTATGGCGCAAGGTCTCGCCCTACGAGCGCTCGAAGATCATGCGCAAGGCCGCCGAGCTGATGCGTGCGCGTTCCGACGAGATCGCCAAGTTGATGACCGCCGAGCAGGGCAAGCCGCTCGTTCAGGCCAAGATGGAGGCGATGCTGGCAGGAGACATCATCGAGTGGTTCGCCGAAGAGGGACGTCGCGCTTATGGTCGCATCATCCCGGCGCGGGGCGACGGCATCTACCAGCTCGCGATCAAGGAGCCGATTGGCCCCGTCGCTGCATTCACGCCATGGAACTTTCCGATCAACCAGATCGTGCGCAAGGCTTCAGCGGCATTGTGCACGGGCTGCTCGATCATCGCCAAATGCCCCGAGGAAACGCCTGCGGCGGCGGCCGAGCTGTTCCGCGCCTTTCATGACGCTGGCGTGCCCGCGGGCGTGATCAACCTCGTCTACGGTGTGCCCGCCGAGATCTCCGAGTACCTCATTCCGCATCCCGTGATACGGAAGATCTCTTTCACCGGCTCTACAGCGGTCGGCAAACATCTCGCGGCGCTCGCAGGCGCGCATATGAAGCGCGTCACGATGGAACTCGGCGGGCACGCGCCAGCGCTGGTGTTCGAGGATGCCGATCTCGATCACGCCGTGAACATCCTCTCGCAGAACAAGTATCGCAATGCCGGCCAAGTGTGCATCGCGCCCACGAGATTCCTGGTGCAGCAGCCGGTCTATGGCAAATTCCTGGAGAAGTTTGTTGCAGCAAGCAAGGCGATGAAGGTCGGCGATGGAACCGATCCGGCAACGACGATGGGGCCAATGGCCAATGCGCGACGCATCGATGCGATGGAGTCCTTGATCGCCGACGCCGTGCAGCACGGCGGCAAGGTCCAGACCGGCGGCAAGCGCATTGGCAACAAGGGATTCTTCTTCGAGCCGACCGTGCTGACCGA
>JANNTF010000164.1:0-3431 GCA_031403455.1 Alphaproteobacteria bacterium
GACGCCTCGCCGCTCGGCAAATTCCTGGTCAAAGGACCCGACGCCGCGAAGCTGCTCGACCTGCTCTACATCAACGATTGGAGCAATCTGAAGCCGGGACGCGGTCGCTACGGCATCATGCTGAACGAGGACGGACTCTTCCTCGACGACGGCATCACCCTGCGGCTGAGCGCCGACACGTATCTGCTGCACAGTTCGACGGGCGCGGCCGATCGCGTCTACGCGCATATCGAGGAGCTGCTGCAAGTCCATTGTCCCGAGCTGCGCGTCGTCGTGGTGCCGATCACCTCGCAATGGGCCAACATCACGCTCTGCGGCAAGCTGTCGCGCGACGTGTTGGTGAAGGCCGGCGTCGACTTCGATGTCGCGCGCGCGGCCTTGCCGTTCATGGCGATGGCCGAGGGCAAGATCGCGGGCCTGCCGGCGCGGGTGATGCGCGTGAGCTGGACCGGCGAGCTGAGCTTCGAGATCAACACGCCGTCGCGCCATGCGGTCGAGCTGTGGGAACGGATCTTCACGGCCGGCCAGGAATTCGGCATCGCGCCGGTCGGCTCGGAAGCCAATCATGTGCTGCGTGTCGAGGCCGGCTACATCTCGAGCGGTCACGAGGTCGATGGCCCCGTCGACGCGCACGATCTCGGCCTGGGATGGATGGTGTCGAAGACCAAGGCCGATTTCATCGGCAAGCGATCGATGGACATTCGCCGCGCCGGCAACCCGGTCCGTCGCGAGCTCGTCGGGTTGCTGCCCGAAGATCCCCAGCGCGTGGTGCCCGAGGGCGCGCCGATCACGCGGGGTGGTCAGCGCATCGACAGCGAAGGCTTCGTCTCGGCCTGCGTGCGCAGCGTGGCGCTCGATCGCGTCGTGGCGCTTGGCCTGCTGACCAATGGCCGTGCGCGCATCGGCGAGACGGCATACGTCAAGCTGCCCGACGAGGTCGTGCCGATGAGGATCGTCGCGCCGGTCTTCCATGACGCCGACCGCGCACGGGTGAAGGCCTGATGCGCTACGACGTCGATATCGCCACGATCGCGCCGCGGGCGATGATCGAATTGCGCGGCGATCCGGATGCCGCGGCACGCTGTCTCGCGGCTGCCGAACTGCACGCGCCGAAACGCGCCAACAGCGTCGCCGGACATGAGAATGGCGTCGACGTTCTGTGGCTCGGCCCGCGTCGCTGGCTCGTGATGGCGCCGCTCGAGCGCGAGGACTTGCTCGCGCGTCAGCTGGAGAATGCGGCGGCGGCCGAGCCGATGCTCGCCGCGCTGCGCGTCGGCGACATGTGGGGCGGGATCGCGCTGCGCGGGCGCGGCGCGCGCGACGTGCTTGCGCAGGGAACGCCGCTCGATCTCGACGCCACCCAGTTCGTCGCCAGCGCAGCGACCTTCACCGACATGTTCGCCGTGACCGCCTTGCTGCGTCGCGCCGGCGACGGTTTCGAGATCTGGATCGACCGCAGCCTCGCCCAGCATCTCGCCGAATCCTTGCACATCGCGGCTGGCCTGCCCGCCACCGATGGCGGGACGTGATGTCCGACGACGCCGCGCTATCGCCCGCCGCGACCGCGCCAGGTGACGGTGACATCGCTGCGCGGCTGCGCGCGGCAGGCCAGGGAATGGCCGGATTTCACCTGGTCTGGGCTGAGCGCGGCATCACCCCGCGGCAGCATCGCCACCTCTCCTGCATCGAGATGGCTGACGCAGGTGCCGCAATTGCCGCTCGCGCACACATAGGGATAGTCGATGCCGGCGATGACGGCGGCGTGCAGGATCGTCTGGTTCGCGGCGCAGTCGATCACCTGACCGGTATTGGCGATCGTCACGCGGTGGAGCTTGGGGGCGCGGGCCATGCGGGCGGTCCCTCAGGCCATGGCCGCGTGGCGGCGCGACGGGACGGCGCGGACCGAGCCGAATTGGGGCTGATACCAGGCCACCGAAGGGAAGCGCACCAGGGCATAGCCGTAAAGAGCGAGGCCGATGGCGGGCTGCGTGCCGACCACTTCGGTGCTGTGGATGTCGTGATCGGCCATCGCCAAGCCGTTGCCGGGCTCCACGATCACTTCGCCGGTCTTCACCACGGTCGCAAGGCCGGGCTTTCTGCCGTCGTCGGTGCGCCGGAACAATTCGTGGCGCTCTTGTCCGAAGACCGCGGCATTCACGCACCAGATGCCGTGGGCGTGCGGCGCGGCCATTTTGCCGGGCAGGTTGATCGTCAGATAAAGGCCGTGGCCGTCATCCTCCTCCACCAGCAGCGGATGATTGCGGCCCTGCGCCAGCGGCATGGCGAAGTCGGTCAGCGGGAACAGCTCGGTGCGCCGGGCCAGGGCCACGAGCTTCAACTTGACGGCATGCAGG
Organism: Alphaproteobacteria bacterium; assembly: GCA_031403455.1. Classification (GTDB taxonomy): domain Bacteria; phylum Pseudomonadota; class Alphaproteobacteria; order CACIAM-22H2; family CACIAM-22H2; genus CAIOSQ01. The sequence continues at coordinate 2,355 of JANNTF010000164.1, forward strand.
GCGGAGGGCGTGCTGCCCTCGCGCGCGGTGATGGTGTGCACTTCCGCCAGCAGTTTCGCGCAGGCGCTGTTTCGCTTGTCGACGACGGTCATGGCCACACTCCGAAGGATCGGGAATCCTGGCGCGAACTCTACGCAAGAACCGCGCCCCATCCCAGCACGACGAGGCCTGGCCGGATCCTAAAAAATCGATCCAGCGTCGATTTGTTTGGCCCGCTCGAACTCAGAACGCGCGGGCGCGGCGCCGCGGATGGGCTCGCCCAGGGGACGCCGTTCGAATTCGACGCCGATGGCTTCCAGCGCGACGCGGCGAGTTTCACCGAGCCGTTCGCGGTGACGGCGGTCTGTCCGAAAACGGTGACGTGACATGATGTGCAAAACCGACCGGCCGCCCGCATGTCCGATGCGTGCGCAGCCGCACCCATCGACGATTGAGTCAATTCCAACTGGAGATCATCCGTGATCATTGCCCTGGCGTCGCCACGTGTCGCAGCGTCCCTCGACGATGGATTGGACAAGATCCGAGGGTGCCTGGCCGAAGCCTCGGCGCTGGGCGCGGCCATCGCTTGTTTCCCGGAAGCCTATCTGCCCGGTCTGCGGGGCCAGGATTTCGATGTCGTGCCGTTTGATCAGACGCAGCAGGAACGCGTGCTCCAGACCGTGGCGCAATGGGCCCGGATCTATGGCGTGGCCGCGATTCTCGGCTTGGAGAATCTGACACCGGCGGGTCGACAGATCGCGGCTTTCGTCGTCGATGCGCAGGGACAGATCCAGGGATTTCAGACCAAGAACCAGCTCGATCCGAGCGAGGATCGATTCTACGTGCCCGGCGACACGCGCCGGATTTTCGAGGTCGCCGGTCTCAAGTTTGGCATCGCGATCTGCCACGAGGGCTGGCGCTATCCCGAGACGGTGCGATGGGCGGCGACGCGGGGCGCCAAGATCGTCTTTCATCCCCACCATGCCGGGAGTGATCGCGACGGCGTCCGCCTGACGCAGTGGGGCGCGGCCGGCAACCCCTACTACGAGAAGGCGATGATGATGCGCGGCCGGGAGAACACGATCTACTTCGCCAGCG
>JANNTF010000165.1:0-2435 GCA_031403455.1 Alphaproteobacteria bacterium
GTCATGATGAGCGAGGGCCGGCCATTCGTTCAGAACGCCTGGTGGATGACGATCTTCCCGGGGCTCGCGCTGTGCTGGGCGGGGATCTCCCTCTCCTTCATCGCCGAGGGCATGTCGCGGCGCGAGCGCGGGCCAGGCTGATGGCAGCCGCGCCGCTCCTCGACATCAGCGACCTGAAGATCGGTATCGAACGCGGCCGCGGGGAGCCGCTGATCGTCGTCGACAGCGCATCGTTCCAACTCCGCCGCGGCGAGATGCTCGGCCTGATCGGCGAGTCCGGTTCGGGAAAGACGATGGTGTGCCGCAGCCTGATCGGCACCCTGCGCCGCCGCGGCGCTGTGATCCTGTCCGGCGCGATCATGTTCGGCGATCTCGATCTCGCGCACGCCGAGGAGCGAGTCTGGCGCGATGTGCGCGGCCGCCGCGTGGGCTATGTGCCGCAGAGCGCGCTGGCCGGACCCAACCCGGTCATGACGATCGGCGCGCAGCTCGGCGAGGCGATCCGGCAGAGCGCTCCCGACAGTCAACGCGACGTGGGCGCGCGGGCGCGCGAATTGCTCGACGTGGTGAAGATCAGGCGACCCGACGCGGTGCTGCGCCAATATCCCAATCAGCTCTCCGGGGGCATGCGCCAGCGCGTGATGATCGCCTGCGCGATCGCGCAGGGCCCGGAACTCCTGGTCGCCGACGAGCCGACGACGGGGCTCGACGTGACCGTGCAGGCCGAGATCATGAAGCTGCTGCGCGACATCCGCGCCGACTTGGGCATGTCGATCATCCTGGTCTCCCATGACCTCGCGCTGGTCGACGATGTCTGCGACCAGATCGTGGTGATGCATGCCGGCGCCTGCGTCGAGAGCGGCGCCGTCGAGCAGATCGCGAAGCCGGCGCATCCCTACACCGCGGCGCTCAACCGTTCGCGGATCGAACTCGCCAGGCCGGGCAGCGAGTTGGTGACGATCAAGGGACAGCCACCGGCGGTTGGATCGTGGCGGCCGGGATGCCGCTTCGCTGATCGCTGCGACATCGTCCAGAGCGATTGCCGGATCGGCGCTCACCCGCCTCTCGTCGGACCCGAACTCGGCCACCGCACGGCCTGCCTTCACCCCGAGCTGATGGCGGGCGCGCGGTGAGCGAAGCGTTGATGTCAGCGACCGGTCTGACGGTGAGTTTCGGGTCGGGGGCGCAGCGCGTCGCGGCGGTGCGCGATGTCTCACTCACGCTCGGCGCCGGCGAATCCATCGGCATCGTCGGCGAGTCGGGAAGCGGCAAGTCGACTCTCGCCCGCATCCTCGCCGGGCTTCAGCATCCGGATGCGGGATCGCTGCTGTTTCGCGGTCAGCCGGTCTATGCGGGCGGGCAGGCCTATCCGGGCGACATGCGGCGCCAGGTGCAGATGGTTTTTCAAGACCCCTATGGCAGCCTCAATCCGCGCATGACGGCTCTCGCCGCGGTCACTGAGGCCTGCCGCTTCCACGAGAAATGTTCTTCGGCCGAGGCGCATGAGAGATCGCTGCTTCTCCTCGCGAGCATGGGCATATCGGGGGAGGATGCGCGCAAGAAACCGCGTCAGCTCTCCGGCGGCCAGCGCCAGCGCGCGAGTGTCGCGCGCGCGCTTTCGGCGAAACCCTCGATCCTCGTCGCCGACGAACCGACCTCGGCGATCGATCAGAGCGCTCAGGCGCAGCTCCTCAACCTGTTCAACGGTTTGCTCGGGAGCGGACTCTCGATCGTCCTGATCTCCCATGATCTGGCCGTCATCCGGTATCTGGCGAAGCGCGTCTACGTGATGTGCGACGGCGCGTTCGTCGAGTCGGGCGACACGCTCGATGTCTTCGATCGCCCTGAGCATGCCTATACCCAGGCGCTCATCGCGTCGATCCCCGGCCGCAAACCACGTGCAACAAGGGCCTAAACTCACAACCAGACAAGGAGCGACGCATCATGGCCGACTACAAGACGCTGACCGATCACGGCAACCCGAAGCCCACGATTCCCAAGCCGAAGCAGCGCCAGGTCCCCGCCGTCCTCACCGTTCAGGACGGTCTTCCCGTCATCTACGGCGCGGGCACCGAGCCGACCTGCGGCATCCGAGTCGTCCACCCGACCAATCCGAAGGCGCCGTCCAAGTTCCATAGCGTGGTCATGCTCTACGTGCCGCCGCACGCCAAGCTCGACCTGCATTCCCACGAGGCCGAGGAGACCTACTCGGTGATCTCCGGCACCGGCATCCTGATGTTCTGGAACGGCACACGCGAGATCGGGCCCGGCCATTTCATCTTCCTGCCGTCCTGGTGCGAGCATGGCATCGAGAACACCGGCAACGACATGCTCGTCGTCCTGCTCTCGACCGCGCCGCCAAATCCGTGACGATGAGTCGTCCCACCTCACTTTGAGGAGGGACTGGCGATCTCGCGGAGGCGAGATCGCCAGGG
>JANNTF010000166.1:0-19985 GCA_031403455.1 Alphaproteobacteria bacterium
GGGCAGACCTTGCCGCCGGCCTCGATTACCCGGTCGATCACGAAGCGCGTCACGCCGTCGATCCCGTCGGCCGGGATGAGCATCTTCAGGAACGAGCCGTTCTCCGAGCCCGAGCCCTTGGGGATCATCTCGATCACCAGAGTCTCCGGCCGGTCGACGAAATCGAACACGATCACGGGCACATGCCGGCCGCAGGAATTCTGCGCATTCTCACGCGTGAGGGGATGCACGACCGAGGAGCGCAGCGGATGCTCGCGTGTCGCGCGCGCCGTACCGCGGATGATCGCGTCGCGCAAAGCGACGCCGTCGAGCGCCACATCGCGGCCGATCGCGACGTTGTAGATCGGGATGCCGGTGTCCTGGCAGAGCAGATTATCCGTGCGCTCCGCGACCGCGATGTTCTCGATCATGGTCGCGAGCACCGAGCGCGCGGTCGCGTCGCTCTCGCTGCCGTCCAGCCGCGCGAAACCCTGCTTGATGTCGGTCGGCAGAATCTTCAACGCGCGGATGTAGAGGAGCTTCGCAGCCTCCTCGATGGCCTGCATGTCCAGGTGAAGCGTCATCGCTGCATGCCCCATTTGCGAACGCTGTGGCGCTCGATCGTGCGGAAGATCACGCTCTCGACCACCAGCCCGATCACGATCACCGCCAGCAACCCGGCGAACACATTCGCGGTCTCGAGCTGGTTGCGGTTCTCGTAGATGTACCAGCCCAGACCGCCCGAGCGCGACGACACGCCGAAGACCAGCTCCGCCGCGATCAGCGTGCGCCAAGCGAAGGCCCAACCGATCTTGAGCCCGGCCAGGATCGACGGGAAAGCGGCGGGGATCAAGATCAGCGCGACATAGCGCAAGCCCGACAGGCCGACATTCCGCCCGGCCATGCGCAGCGTATCGGGCACCGCGAGGAATCCCGTGTGGGTGTTGAGCGCGACCGCCCACAGCACGGAATGGATGATCACGAAGACCAGGCTCGGGATGCCGAGACCGAACCACAGCAACGCCAGCGGCAGCAGGGCGATCGCCGGCAGCGGATTGAACATCGCCGTCAGGGTCGAGAGCAGATCCGTCCCGATCCGTGTCGTGACGGCGATTGTCGTGAGCACGCCGGCCAGCAGGATCCCGGCGCCATAGCCCATCGACAGGACTTTGAGCGAGGTGAGCACGCGATCGATCAGCGGGCCGCGGGCCGTCGCCTCCCAGAAGGCCTCCAGGGTCTGCGACAACGTCGGGAAGGTCAGGTCGTTGTCGAGTATCCGCGCATAGATCTCCCAGGCCAGCGCGAGGACGGCGAGGATGAACGCCTTGCGCGCCGCCTCGTTGTTGCGAATGCGCTCGAACCAGGAGAGCGGCCGTTCGGCGACGCCCAGCTCTCCCGATGTGATGGCCGGGTTGACGAATTCCGGCCGGATCGGCGGCGACGATCGGTCCGTGCCCAGTTCAGACATCGGCCACCCCGTGCCGACGTTCGGCGAAGAGCATGTCGTGGATCCTGCGGTCCAGCGCCTGGAACGCCGCCGAGCCCTGGGCGCCGAACCCGAACTCATGCGCGTTGAGCTCGGCCTTCACGCGGCCGGGATGCGGGCTGAGCACGAGAATGCGCGAGCCGACGAGGATGGCCTCCTCGATCGAGTGCGTGACGAAGATCACGGTGAACCGCGCTTCGTCCCAGAGCTGCAGCAGCTCTTCTTGCATCTCGCGCCGGGTCAGCGCGTCGAGCGCGGCGAATGGCTCGTCCATCAGCAGGATCGCCGGCTCCAGCGCCAGCGCACGCGCGATCGCGACGCGTTGCTTCATGCCGCCCGAGAGCATATGCGGGTGGATATCCGCGAATTTGTCGAGCTTCACCTTGGCGATGAACAGATCGGCGCGCTCCCGCACCTCGCGACCCGTGAAACGGCCGCTACGGAGCATCGGGAACATCACGTTCTGCCGCACGGTCTTCCAGGGCAGCAACTGGTCGAATTCCTGGAACACCATCATGCGGTCGGGGCCGGGCCGCTCGACGCGCAAGCCGTTGAGCCGGATCTCGCCTTCGACGGGGTGCATGAACCCCGCGATCCCCTTGAGCAGCGTGGACTTGCCGCAACCCGACGGTCCGAGCAGCACGAAGCGGTCGGCGACGAAGACGTCGAACCCGACCTTGTAGGTCGCGGTGACCAGATGGTCGCGCGTCTTGTACTGGAGCGTGACTCCGTCGACTTGCAGGAGTGGTTGCACCGCGCGCGCCGGCTGCTCAGCTGCCGGCAAGATCGTGGATCTCGGCGAAGTAATAATCCTTCCATGATTCGGCGCGCGTGCGCAGCGCGCCGACCTTGTGCATGAAATGCGCGTACTTGATCGTGTTGAGCGGCACGATCGTGTGGCGCAGATCCGGCGAGGCCATCATCTCGGCGACGAAGGCCGGCGCCAGCCGCGACTTCTCCTCCTCGATATAGATCTTGATCGCCTCGGCGCGGTTCTTCTGGATGAACGCGTGCGCCTCCAGCAGCGCGTCGATCACCGCTCGGTAGCTGCGCGGATTCTCGTCGCGGAACCGCGACGTCGTATAGGCCGAGTTGAACGTGACGGGTCCGCCGAGCACCTCGAAGGAACTCAGCACGCGCTTGATCTTCGGATCCTGGAGCTGCTGCCACTGGAACGGCGGGCTGGTGAAATGCCCCGTGACCTCGGAGCGGCCCGACAGCAATGCCGCCGTGGCGTCGGGATGCGACATCGACACCGTCAGGTGATCCAGCTTGCCGTGCTGGCCCTGACCGAAAGCCTGCTCGGCCGCCATCTGCAGAGTCACCGCCTGGATCGACACCTTCACCGCGGGCATCGCGATGCGATCCTTGTCGCTGAAATCCGCGATCGTCTTCACCTCGGCACGATTGGTGTTGAGGTAGAGCGCGGTCGCATCAAAGGTGCCGATGCCGCGCACGCCCATATTGTTGCGCGTGCGGTCCCAGATCGTCAGCAGCGGCCCGATGCCGCCCGACACGATGTGGATGTTGCCTGAGAGCAGCGCGTCGTTCGCCACCGCACCGCCGGTCGTCTGCACCCATTCGACCTTGGAATTCGGCAAGCCCGACTTGGCGAGATGCGTCTCGACCAGCTTCAGGCTCTTCATCACGTGCAGCGGCAGATAGGCGAGGCCGAATTGCGGCGCGAGGACGACGGTGCCGATCTCGGGCTTGGTCTGCGCCAAAGCCGGCGCACCGAGCGCGGCCGTGCCGCCGAGCGCCGCACGCCGTGTGAGTCTGATCTGGTTCATCTCGCTGTTCCTCCCGATTTTGCTGCGCTCAGCTTACCCGGATGCCGGCCGCACGGTCACCCGGCCCGCTTCCGGCTCGACCAGCACCTCGTCGCCGGTGCGGATCAGCGTCGTCACGTCACCCTCGAACCTATCCATGAAGGCGAGTCCGGCAAAGGCCGCGCCCTGCGCCATGATCGGATTGGCGGTGTTCAGCAGCAAAGCCGCCGGCGCCATGCCGCGCTCGACCATCTCGCGCAGCATCCAGGATGTCGCGACGCCGCCTTTCGCGCCGAGCAGCACGAGCACGCGTCCCACATAGCCCTGCCCGTACAGCGCGTGCTGCGGACGCGAGAAAACGCCGCGGAGGCGATCGAGATCGTAACGCGCGCTGAAATAATCCGCCGCGACGAGCGCCGTGCCGCTCATGCGGGGACCGATGCCGACATGGGCGCGGATGACGCGGCTCATAGCACCCGCCCCGCGACGGCCGATGCGACGCAACGCTCCATCGGCGCCAGGCTCGGCCGGTAGCCATAGCCGCCGATGATGTTCACGAGCTTCGCCGAGTTGCTCATCAGCCGCTTCCAGCCCATCGCCTCGCCGATCTCGCGCGCATGCATCTGGTAAAAGCACACGCCGGCCAGCACCAACCCACCGGCGTTCTCGATCGTCGCGGTGAAGCCCATGCGATCGGCGGAGGACTTGATCTCGGGCGAGGTTGCGACGAGCAGACTCGTCGCCGCATTCACCCGCTTCCCGTCGAGCAAGCGCGCGAGTTGCTCGAGCTCGATGAGGGAGAGCTGCGGCGCCGCGAAGACGACGACATCGAGCCTGTCGCCCGGCGCGCCGTAGCCGGCATAGAACGCCGCCAGATCATCCGCGCCGATGCGGATCGCCACCGGCGCCGGCCCATCGAACAGCGCGCCCATGTCGTGGGCTTCCGGCGTGACGCCGGTCATATGGAACAGCGCGACGGTGCCGAAGCTCGCCAGCGCGGCGCCGAAATGCTTGAGCTCGTCGGAATTCGGCGCGCCGGCGACGCCAGATATGACCGGGACCTCCCAGTAGGATTGCAGCCTACGGCCGACGATACCGCCGACTGCGCCCCAATCCGCGAGGTCGCGCGGCCGAAAGCCAAGTTCGAACGACGCCGTCCCGCGCCGCTGCTCCGCGAGGTGATAGCCGTAGCGCGGCACGCGCCCCGTGAGACCGGCGGCGAGCGCCGCCGGACCGCCCTCGAAATTGCTGCGCGCGCCCAGCACCGAGTTTGCGTAGATCGTCGAGCCGGTATCGCCGAACGCGAGATGCTCACCCAGCACCGGCGGCATGATCGTCTGATAGTTGATGCAGGTGTCGGTCATCAGCACGCCCATGGCGCGGAAGGCGGCGATCGCGCGGCGCTCGAGCGACGCCATGCGCTCGGTCTGGCCGAGACGCTGATAGGCGGCGAAATCGATGCCGCGCGGATCGGTGATCGTCGGCACGCGCACGCGCCGCTCGAGCTCGGGCGCGCGCACGAGCTGTTCGAGAAACTCGACCCCACTCTCGCCGAGGGATTCCGTGTCGGCCATGAGATGGACCTGCGACACCGGCACGAAATCCTGAGCATCGAAGAACCGCCCGACGGCGAGCTGTTGCTCGATCGCCCAGCGCCGCGGCGCCCCGAGCGCCCCTGCCTGCATGGCCTGCTCTTCGTCGCTCAACCGCACCGCCTGCCCTCTCAGCGAAAGACGTAGATCGGGCTCGACCAGACGAGATGTCCGTCGAGCTGCGTCAGGCAGACATAGAGCGCGTTGTCGGCGCCGCCGTGCAGCTTCACGCGTCGCGTCAGCTTGAGCCGGTCCGGCGGGTCGACATCCGGCAATCGGAACACGCGGATCCGCCGCGCGATCCCACCACCGCTGTCGAGCACGCGATCCTCCAGGCCGATCTCGGCGACCGGGATCTCGGCTTTGACAAGCCCGGTATCGAGCTTCAGCACCCCGGCGTGCGGATCGGCGAGCGTGGCGTCGAAGCCGCCGAACCCGCCGGTCGTCAGCGCACGCCAGCCGAGCTTGTTCGGCGCGCGCCGCTCGAGCGTCTTGTCGAGATTGAAGAAGTTGATCGGGTCGGCACGCTCGAAGCCATTGTCCGCGAGCTCGGCCGTGCCATCCCAGATCGATTGCCGGCCGCGGCCACGATATTCCGACCCCTCCCAGATCACGCGGATGCGCCGGCCGAGATCGCTGGCCGCGTAAGGGCGGACCGTCTCCAGAACCTCGAAGCGATTGCGGATCTCCAGCCGCTCGATCGGCGCATCGGCGAGCGCTTCGATCTCGAGTGTCAGCTCGCCATCGCCGCTGCGCAGGATGTCGCCCATGACGGCCGCGCGGACACGGCGGCTGCCGGTGGGACCGAGCAGCGGATCGTCGTCGAATAATTCGGCGTCGCTGTCGAACCGCGCTGCGACATCGAGCACCATCCGGCAACCCGTGGTCGCGTAGTGATGGCGCTTGCGCAGTGCCGTGAAGATCGCGGCACGGGTGAGCGCGCCGGCGCGAATGCAGCTCAGGCCGCCATAGGCGCCGAACAGCGATGCGCCGGGATAGCTCGCGCCATGGCGTCCCTTGTGGCCGTCGGAATTGGCGAGGATGCCGACGCGATAGCCCTTCTCGAGCGCGTCGTGCAGCAGCCACTCGAAAGTGCCCCAGTCGGAATGGATTTCGACCGAGCGCTCGAGCCTGGCGTCATGCGCGATCGTCACGTCGGCGTAGCGCCCGCCGACATGGGCGAAGACGACGCAATCCTCGTGCTTCAGCGCCTCGAACAGATCCGCAGCCGACAGCGCATCGGTGTGCGCGTCCGAGAGATCCTCGACCAGGGCATGCGAGGAGCGATGGATCTGCCTTCCCTCGTGCATGAACATCACGTTGCGATCACCACCGAGCCCGGTATTGCCGGACCATTCATAGCCCGGGAAGCAGATGAACGCGCCGTCGCGGTTGAACTCGGCGGTCAGGCGGTTGATCTCGTGCCAGAACGGCGTGGTGATCTGGAAGTCGTTGCCCTGATGGCTCATCACGTCGAGGAAGGCGCGGTCGCGCGCGAACTCGAACAGCTCGCGCGCCGTGTTCGTCCCGATCGTCTCCTCGGACTGGCCATGCAGATCGGCCCAATACGCGCCGAGCGCCGGACGCTCGACGATGCGCAGAGGATTGCTTGAAGTGAGCAGGCGGCCATCGGCGGCGCGGATGCGAATGCGCAGATCGCCTTGGGTCGCGGCCGTGAGCCCGTCGAGCCGCAGCGCGCAAACGCCGGGCCGCAGCGTCACCATGCGCGGCAAACCCGCGACGGCGAAATCCGGCTCCAACGTGACCACGGCATCGACGAGATCGCTGGGATTGCCCCAGCGATCCTCCGCCTTGATGCCGAGCGTGAAGGTCTCGCCCACGCCCTTGAGCGTTGGCAGCACGGCTTTCCAGCGCTCGGGCGGACCCGGCACCACGGCGATGGCCGGCGAGCTCGGCAGCTCGCAGTAATTGTAGGTCGCAAAGGGATCGATCAGCAGTTTGAACTCGAAGCGCGGCTCGACCATCGTCTGCAGCCGGATGCCCGGCGCGCCGCCGCGCCGATCGCCGAAGCGCACGATGATCTGGTCGCCCTCGCGCAGGAAGCCGCGCACCACGCGGATGAACAGCGTCTTGTCCCAGGGGCGGATATTGCGCTTCTGATCCCAGACGAAGTCGAGCACGGCGCCGTTCGAGGCTTCGACCGTGGTGTAGCCGGCCGCCGCGGGCTCCGTGAATTGCGGCCTGCCCATGTCGCTCGCGAAGCGGAACACGACCTTGATCGAACCGGTATCGTCGATGCCGAAGAAGCCGGCCGTGTAGGTCAGCGTGAATTCCTGGAAGCCGCCGGCCTCGAAGCTCCCCCGCGGCGCGATCGTCGCCGCGCCCATGCGACCGGCCATGTAGGTGGTGTGCGGCATCGTCGGTCCAGCAACTCCGAAAATCAGATCACGAGCGTAACGCCCGACAGCAGCAAAAGCCAAAGCACGATCTGTCGGAAGCCGCGCTCGTCGACGCGGCCATAGAGGCGCCAGCCGAGCCAGAGCCCGAGGAGCATCGCCGGCACGCAAGCCAGGAACGACATGATCGCGGGCGCGGTGATGGTGCCCTGGACACCCAACCACACCAGCGTCAGGAACTGAATCAGCAGGATGAAAGGTTGGAATACCGCGCGCTGCTCGTCCTTGGGCCAGCCGCGCAGCCCCGCCCAGATCGTCGGCAGCGCGCCGGCGAAGCCCGACAGCCCGCCGAGCACGCCGCCAAGAAATCCGACGGCGCCGTCGGCGGGCAAGCCGGCATGGATCCGCACCGGCCGCCGCATCGCCAGCATGACGACGCTGTAGCCGATGAGCAGGCAGCCGATCAGCAACCGGAAGCTCTGCGCGTCGATGCGCTGCAGGATCTCGACGCCAACGGGAATACCGAGCACGCCACCGACCAGGAAGGGCCATAGCCGCGCCCACTGAAGATTGTGCCGGAACTGCACCAGGCCGACGAGCTGGAGCAGGAACGGCGCCGCGACCAGGATCAATGTCGCCGAGGGCGGCGGCAGCAGACGCGTGACGACTCCCGCCGTGACGAGCGAGAAGGCGAAGCCGGCCACGCCCGAGACGATGCCGCCGACGAAGGCTGCCGCGAGCAGCGCGAGGATGCTGCCGGCGTCGAGGCTCATGCGACGAGATTGAGCGCGAAGAGCAGCGCCGCAGCGAGCGCGAAGCCGAACGACGCCGCGACCAGCGACTTGGTCGTGTCGCGCCACGCTAGGAACTCGAGCGCGAGGAGGCGCAAGCCGCCGGCGAGATGCGCAGCGAGCAGCGCGACGAGCGCGATCTCGGCGAGCTTGACCAGCGGCTGGTCGGCCCACCGCAAGAAGGATTGCAGTCGCGCCTCGCCCTCGATGGCGGCGCCAAGCGCCCAGAAATGCAGCGGCAGGAACAGCGTCAGCAGCAATCCGGACAGGCGATGCACGACGAAGGCGCCGTAGCTCGCATGGCCGCGGGGGCCGAGCCGCCTCATGCGAACAGCCCGCCGATCGCGCGCCAGCCGGCGCCCAGCAACGCGAGCGCGAAGACCAGCAGCGCCAAATCGAGCGAGCGGCCGCGCCACTTCGTTCCCTCGCGCAGGATGCTGCGTAAGCCCAGCGGCGCATGCAGCGCGACCGCGATTACGAACACGCCGTAGAACATCAGCCAGGCCATCGAGCCGCGCGTGCGCGCAAGGATCTCGGCAGCCGTCAGCCCGCCGCGCACCGCGAGGATGATCGTCAGCAGATGCACGGCCACGCAGAGCGCCAGCACCGCGGCCGATGCGCGCTGCACGAGCCAGAGCCGGGCCTCGAACGGCGCACGCGCCATCTCAGATATCGCCGCGGATCATCGCCCAGGCCGAGAGCCGCTTGAGCCCGGCGATCGCGGCCGTCGGATCGAGATGCTTGGGGCAGTGCTCGCGGCAGCTCTGATGGCTGTGGCAACTATGACATCCCGCATCGCCCGACACCGCGGCGAGGCGATCGAGCTGCGCGCCATCGCGCACGTCGCTCACCAGGGTCCAGGCCCGGTTGAGCGCGGCCGGCCCGAGATACTCGGCGTTCCAAGCCACCAGATCGCAAGCGGCGTAGCACACCGCGCAGCCGATGCATTCGATACCGGCATCGGCTTCCCGTCGCTCCGGCGAGGCGGGCGGGACGACGGCGAACTCCATTTCGCTTTCGGCCGGCGGCACGAAACGACCAACAGCCTTCGCCCATTTGTCGAAGAACGGCGCTAGGTCGGTGGCGAGATCGCGGATGCGCGGCAGATTGGCGAGCGGCGCGATCGTCAAGCCATCGCCGTCGACGACCGCGGCCACATGCGTGCGGCAGGTCCAGCGCGGACGGCCATTCACCGTCATCGCGCAGGACCCGCACATGCCGACGCGACAGGCGAAGCGGTAGGCGAGCGTGGGATCCAGCTTGCGCTGGATCCAGGTCACGACGTCGAGGACGGTCTGGTTCGCGCGCCGCGGAACCTCGAAGCGCTGGAAACGTCCCGTATCTGCGCCGCGCCAGACATCGACCGCGAGCGGCGCGTCCATCACGCGCTTTGGTACAGTTTCGTCATCACGAATTCGCGATGCCCCAGCGCTTCGGCGCAGGTGGTTCGGCCGTTGCAGGTACGGATCATGATGTCGATCAGGCGATCGCCCGCCTCGTCGAGATCCATCTCGCGGCGCAGGATGCCCGACACGTCGAGGTCGATGTGCTCGGGCATGGTGCGCGCGGTCTTCGGGTTCGCGGTGAGCTTGATCACCGGCTCGATCGGATTGCCGATGACATTGCCCTGGCCCGTCGGGAAGAGATGGACCACGAAGCCCGCCGCGGCTTGCAGCGTCACGCATTCGGCCGCCGCCGAGGATGTATCCATGAAGTAGAGCCCGGCGCCTTTCTTCGGCTCCTCGGCCGGCGCCAGCACATCGATGTATTTCGTCCGATGCCCGATCTTCTGGAAATTGCCGAACGCCTTCTCCTCGATCGTCGAAAGGCCGCCGGCGATGTTTCCCTTGGTCGGCTGCGACTCCGAGAGGTCGCTGGTCTTGTAGCGATTGACGACCTCCTGATACGCGTCGAACACGGCCATGAACTTCGCGGCCACGGTCTTGTTCAGCGCGCGGTTCGCGCATTCCACCTCGGCGCCCGTCAACTCGGTCGTCTCGCCGAAACAGGTGGTGGCGCCCATCGGATCGACCTTGTCGATCAGGTTTCCCACGGTCGGACATGAAGCGAGACCCGAGGTGGTGTCGGACTCGCCGCATTTGGTCGAGACCCAGAGCTCGCTCATCGCGCAGCCCTCGCGCTGCTTTTCCGTCGCATCCATCAGGAATTGCTGCGCCCGGCGGCTCGCCATCTCGATGACTTTGAGGTCGCCATTGCCTTCGATCGAGAACCCGGCAACCGGTTTCCCGCTCTTGGCGATGCCCTCGACCACACGTCCCGTCCAGCCCGGCTCGATGCCGATCACGATCACGGCGGCGACGTTGGGGTTCGTGCCCGTGCCGATCAGCGTCCGGAAATGCAGCGCGAGATCCTCGCCGAACTGCAACCGGCCATAGGCATGGGGCAACGCGAGCGTGCCCTTGATGTTGTTGGCGACCGCCTCGCAAGCGGCATTCGAGAGATCGTCGAGCGGCAGGATGATCACATGGTTGCGCACGCCGACGCGTCCATTCTCGCGGCGATACCCCATGAAGCTGAGGTCACCGACCGCTTTGGTGCGCCGCTTGATGATCGCAGGCGCGGCCGACTTGGCTGGCTTGACCATTTTCACCACCTCTTCGTCTTGATGTTGTGGACATGCACGTGTCGGCCCGTGCCGATCGGCGCGATGACCTTGGCGATGTCATGTCCGTATTTGAGGATCGTGTCGCCCTTCTTGATGTCCTGCAGGGCGATCTTGTGGCCGAGCGGAACGGCGTCGACGGATTTGAGGCTGATCGTACCGTCCCCCTCCATGACCCAGCCGGTCAGGACCTGGCCGGCCTTGACGTCCTCCACCACGACCACGCCGACATTGTCGGCCTTGTCATGCACGATGAAGTGAGTCGTTCCCGCAGAGGCGGTTCGAGATGAGGCAGTTCGAGATGGTGTGGTTGGCATGTCGCTCCCTTGCGCGCCTGGCGTCACGATTTCATGACGCGGCGCGACCCTAGGAGCGCAAGACAGGCCAGTCAACGCGCAGATGCTCGGGCCGCGCGCGGCATGCCGAGCCGGGCGCGGCGCGGGCGCGGTTCAGAAGAGGAAGTCGCGTGCCTGCAGATTGATCGATCCGATGAGTTCGACCTGCATGTCGGCGACCCGATCGCCGTTGCCATCGCATTCGATGATCGTCAGGCCGCCCGATTGCCTGAATCGCAGCTCGCCCGCAACGCCGCCGAACGCGGCGGATCCGATGAAGACGAAGGCTTGGTCCCCGGCCAAGGTCGTGTTGGCATCGACCGCCGCGAGGTCGATGATGTCCGATTGCGTCTGCGAGAAGTCCACGATCACGTCGCGCGAACTGGTGCTCGCGCTGTCGGCCGCCTGCTCGATGCGGAAACGATCGGCGCCGCCTGCACCGGTCAGGCTATCGCGCTGCGCGCCGCCGATGAGCAGGTCGTTGCCATCCCCGCCATTGAGATAGTCGATCCCGCCGCCGCCGCTCAGCGTGTCGTTGCCGATGCCGCCGTTGAGAACATTCGTGAACGCATCGCCGCTCAGGAAATCGGCGCCGTTGCCACCCGTCAGATTCTCGATGCCATTGAGCATGTCGGATCCCGCGCCCCCGGTTTGTTGCATGCCGGTGAGCGTCAGATTCACCGTCACGCCCGCGGTAGATCCGGCGTAGCTGGCCGTATCGGCGCCCTGGCCGCCAACCAGAAAATCGTTGCCGGTGCCGCCCATCAGCGTATCGGCGCCGCCGGAGCCGGAGAGATAGTCATCGCCGCTCCCGCCGGTGAGCACGTTCGTCCCGGCATCGCCGACCAGTACATCGTTGCCGGAACCACCGATCAGATTCTCGATCGAGAGCAGCGTGTCGATGCCCGCAGCGCCGGTGGTCAAAGGACCGACCAGCGAAAGATTGATCGAGACCCCGGTCGTGAAGGCCGCGTAGCTGGCCGTATCGATGCCCGCGCCACCATCGAGCAGGTCGTTGCCCATGCCGCCGTCGAGCACATCGGCGCCATCCTGGCCGCGCAGCTCGTCGTTGCCGCTCCCGCCGGAGAGCGCGTTCGCCGCGCCGTCCCCGCTCAAGACATCGTTGCCCGCGCCACCTGTCAGGTTCTCGATCGAGACGAGCGTATCGATACCCGCGCCGACCGTGTCCTGCGCGGTCGACACCGCAAGACTGACGCGAACCCCGGTTGCCGCGGTCGCGTAGTTGGCGGTATCCGATCCGGAGCCGCCGTTGAGCAGATCATTCCCGGCTTCCCCCGTGAGCGTGTCGTTGCCGCCGCCGCTGGAGATCGTGTCGTCGCCGACGCCGCCGACCAGCGCATCGCTGCCGGACGTGCCGGTGACGGTCAGGCCCGGAACGGGCACGGGCGTCGGATCAGGCTGCGGCGCCAACCAGGGTTGCGTGGTGTCGAGGGTGATCGGCTGGCTGAGAACGGTATTGCCGGTCTGCGTCGACGGGCCATTCACGACAGTCGTCAGCGCGTAGGTCCTGTTGTCCGCGAAGGTGACGTTGAGGCCGCTGCGATTGAGCACGGCGGTGCCGTTGCCACCGAAATTCTCAATCGTGTTGCCCTGGACCAGGAGCGACGACCCCGCATAAGGCGCGCTCTCCGTGCTGTACGAGATGATCGAGCGGTTCGGAGAGTTGGGGCCCTGCACGATCACGTTGTTGGTGATCGACACGACTCCGGCATTGGGGAGATCGATGCTGTAGCTGACCGCGCCGTTGTTGTCGTAGATGCGCGATCCCGTGATCACCGTCTCGGCCGCGCGGCTCTTGATCATGTTGCCGTCGAGACCGTCATGGAAATAGCTGTCGCGAATTTCCACGCGGGCGATCCCGCCGATGTAGATCGAGTGCGCCTGACCATTGGGCGGAACGTGATTGGCGAATTCCGAGTTCAGGATCTGGATCGTGCCCGTCGGCACGTGATTGCTGAGGATATGCGTCTGATTGTCGTGGAAGTAGCTGTTCTTCACGACGAGATTGCCGCCTTCGTAGCGAATTCCCGCGCCGTTGCCGTCCGGCACTCTGACGCCGCTGAACTCGATATTCTCGATCCGCAGATCGGTGCTGGCGATCAGGATGGCCTTGTGGTTCGGCGGCTCGATGGTGGCGACGAGCTTCACCATGCCGCCGACGCCGATGATGCTGATCTTCGAGCTCACGGTCGCGAAATCGTTCGTATAGGTGCCGGCCTGGACCTGGATGACGTCCCCGTCACGCGAGGCGCCGATCGCGTCGCCGAGACGGGCGTATTGTTGATTCGCGCCAACGGTCAAGATCGCCATGCATCAACTCCCACAAAGACGGCGGCACATCTGCCGGCCCGATCGAAAATATCTGGGCGGAGTTAATCGACCGTTCCGAGCTGCAACGCACGTGACCAGTATGTGACCGGGTTCGCGGGTGATTACGTCAAACCCGCGTCAACTCTCAGCACTTGCGCCGTGATCGCATGGCTGTCGTCCGACGCGAGGAAGAGCGCCAACCGCGCGATGTCCGGCGGCTCGACCTGGATCGGCATGCATTGATCGCGTTTGAATCGCGCGATCGTCTCCTCGTTCCACCATTTTGCGATCTGCCGATCCGTCAGCGTGGCGCCGGGCATGATCGCATTCACACGGATGTTCTGGGGCCCGAGTTCCTTCGCCATCACGCGCGTCAGGCCCTCGATCGCCGCCTTCGCGGTCGTGTAGCCGATCATCCCCGTGGTCTTGCGCAGCCAGCTCACCGATCCGAAATTCACGATCGAACCGCCGCCCGCCGCGGCCATGCCAGGCGCCACCGCCTGCAAGGCGAAGAACTGGTGGCGGAGATTCACCTGCTGCACCTCGTCCCAGTACTCGGGCGTCACGTCGCGCCAGTCGTGGCGATCGTCGCGCGCCGCATTGTTCAGCAATACGCCGACGCCACCGAGCTCGGCCTCCACGCGCGCAATCGCCGCGCGGAGCGCGATGATGTCGCGCAGATCGCAATCGATGAACAGCGGCGGCGGGTCGCCCGTCGCGCCGATCGCGCGCACCAGCGCCTCGCTCGGCTCGCGTGCGATGTCGATGAAGGCGACACGCGCGCCTTGGGCGCAGAAATGCCGTGTGATAGACGCGCCGATCCCGGACCCGCCGCCGGTGACAAGAACGACTCGGCCCACGAGACTTGGATAGGATGCAAACGCCATGACCACCACCTCCGATCCGATCATTACCTTGCGCGCCGGTGCATTGTCGCTGGAACTGGCGCCCGCCGCCGGCGGCGTGATCGCCGGCTTCCGCCATGGCGACACGCTGATCATGCGGGCCCCCGATCTGCCGGGGCTCGCGGCCGGCAATCCACGCGCCGGCGCGAGCTGGCCGCTCGTCCCCTACTCCAACCGGATTCGCAATGGGCGCTTCCCCTGGCACGGCAAGATCATCGAGCTCGAGCGCGATTGGCTCAGCAAGGAGCACGCGATCCACGGCAATGGCTGGCGCCGCCCGTGGAGCGTGCATGATCTCAGCGCGTCGGCCGTGACGCTCAAGCAACGACACGCCGGTGACGGTTTCTGGCCGTTCGCCTACGAGGCGCAGCAATCCTTCGCGCTCACCCAGGACGGCTTCACCCTTTGGATGGCCGTGACCAATTCGGGCGCCGCGCCGATGCCCGCCGGCCTGGGTCATCATCCCCATTTCCATCGCACCGCCGACACGACGCTGCGCGTGACGACGCGTGAGCTCTGGGAGACGGATGCGGAGAAGCTGCCGACCCGGCGCGTGCCGGTGCCGACAGCGATGGATTTCTCCGCCGCGCGCCGCGTCGATCCACTCGGGCTCGACGGTATCTTCGTCGGCTGGACCCGCCCCGCGCGGATCGAATGGCCGGGCGCGCGGCTCGCGCTGGACATCGCGGCGAGCGCGATCTTCGAACGCCTCGTCGTCTTCATCCCGCCCGACGAACGCTTTTTCGCCGTCGAGCCGGTCAGCCACGATACGGATGCCTTCAATCACCTGAAAGACGACACCGGCGTCAAGATCCTGGATCCCGGCGCGACCCTGCAGGGCGAGATGTCGTTCACCGTGCGACGCTTGCCCGCGCCATGAGCGCGCATCGCATCGCGGGCCGCATCCAGGCGAGCGCTCAACCCCGTTCGGGATCGGCGAAATCGATGGCGCGCAGGCGCAGCGCCGGATCCTCGGCGAGCTTGAAACGCTGCACGCGTTGCGTGGGTCCGTAGGGCACGGCATCGACCAGCGCGACATAGCGCGGCAGCTTCACCGCCGTCAGTTTTTCGCGCAAGAAGTCGCGCACCATCATGGCCGTCAGCGACGCGCCGGCCAGCGGGACCACAGCCAGCAGAATGTCGTCTTCGCCGAGTTCCGACGGCACCGCGATCGCCACGGCCTCGCCGACGCCGGGGCAGCCCAGCGCGGCCTGGTCGATCTCGACGGCGGAGATGTTCTCGCCGCGCCGGCGGATCATGTCCTTGTCGCGCGCGACGAAGGCATAGACGCCGGGCGCCACCTCCTGCACCACATCGCCGGTCACGAAATGGCGTCCACGATAGCTGGCCGCCGTGCGCGCCGGATCTTCGAAATACCCCTGCATCGCCAGTTCCGTCTCGATCGCGAGCGTGCCGGGACGCCCCGTCTCCACATCGGCACCCGCCTCATCGACGATCCGTATCGCGCCAAGCGCGCGGCCGTCGGGATGACGGCAGACCGCGCCCATCGTGCCAATGCGCGGCGCCACGCCGTAGGGCTGCGCGAGAATGCCCGGCACCTCGGACATGCCATAGCCCTCGGCGATCCAGCGGACCTCGAACTCGCGAGTGAAGGCGCGCTGCACGTCACCGGCCAGCGGCACGCAATAGACGCGATCCAAGCGATGACCGGCCACGAACTCGCCGCGCGGACGCAGCGCGAGGATCTTGCCGATCGAGCCGAGCATGTTGACCTGTGTGGCGGCGCTCGCGGCGACCAGCGGCCAGAACCGCGAGGCGCTGAACTTGCCGCCGAGCACCAGCGTGGCGCCCGCAGCGAGCGCGCCGCCGAGCGAGTAGAACAACGCGTTGACGTGAAACATTGGCAGGATGCAAAGCATCCGGTCGTCGGGCTGGATCCATTGGCGCTCCACGAACCCCTCGCCCGCGACGACGAAACTGCGCTGCGCGTGCATCACGCCCTTGGGTACGCCGGTGGTGCCGGAGGTGAAGAGCACGAGGCAGGTCGACTCCGCGGCGGGCGCGGGCGTGTGGACGGCCAGCTTGGCGCATCGCGCGAAGTTTCCGAACGCCGCACCGATCGCCAATAGCTGCGGCGGCGGCTGCATAGCCGCGAGCGCCCCGCGCACGTGACCATCGAGTTCCTCGGCGTGGATCACGACGCGCGGTCGCGCGCGCGCAAGGATCGGCGCCGCCTCTTCGGGCCGTAGATCGGGGTTGATCGGCACGAAGAGCGCGCCGAGCCGCGCGCTGGCGAACAGCGCCGTGACCAGCGCCGCGGTGGTCGGCGCCAGCATCGCGACGCGATCACCCGGCGACACGCCCGCCTCGACGAGAAGCTGCGCAGCCGCCGCGACGTCAGCGCTGAAGGCGCCATAGCTCCAGCTGCGATCTCCTTCGACCAGGAACAGCCGATCGGGCCCGGCGGCGCAGCGCGCCGCCAGGGCGCCCGATAGCGTGAAGTCATGCGCGGGGTAGCGCGCCAGCGTCGCGCGCGGCGTGATCATGTGCGACGCGCAGCCGGCTCGGGACGTTCCATCAGGACCAGAAGGAACATCATCGCGACGATCAGCCCGGTGAGAACGAGGAACACGTCAGCGAAGCTCATGACAAGCGCCTCGCGCCGCACCATTTCGGTCAGCCGCCGCAACGCCAGCGCCTCGGCGTCGACCCCCGCCGCGCGGAAACGGTCGGCGAGGGTGGTGAGCGTCTCGAGAGCGGCGGCATTGCTCCAGGTGACCTGGGACCGCAATCGCTCGAAATGCTGATCGGAACGCTGATTGAGCAGCGTGTTGATCAGCGCGAGGCCCAGCGCGCCGCCGAGATTGCGCATGAGGTTGTAGAGCCCCGCGGCGTTCTTCAACCGGTCCAGCGACATCGTGCCGAGCGCGAGATTGCTGATCGGGATCATGCAGAACATCAGCGAACAGCCGCGCAGACTCTGCGGCACCAGCAACTCCCAGAAATCCCAATCCTTGGTGATGTAGGTCATCTGCCAGGTGCTGAGCGCAAAGCCCGTGAAGCCGAGCAGCAGGAGCATGCGCGGATCGAGCAACGACACGATCCGATTGGCGATCGGCGCCGTCAGCAGCATGAAGATGCCGGTCACGAACATCGTCTCGCCGATCAGCAGCGGCGTGAAGCCGCGCACGCGCGCGAGATAGAGCGGAAACAGATAGGTGAGCCCGAACAGCCCGACGCCCATGACCGCCGAGAACAGCGAGCCCAAGGCGAAATTGCGATTGGTGAAGGCGCGCAGATCGACGATCGGCACTTCGGCCGTGAGCACGCGCGCGAAGAATGCGATCGAGGAGAAGCCGGCCGTCAGCGCGAAGACCGTGATCATCTCGTCGTTGAACCAATCCTTCGACGCGCCTTCCTCCAGCACGAATTCGAGGCTGCCGAGGAAGACGGCCATGAACAGCATGCCCCACCAGTCGAATTTCTTGCCGAGCGACCAGTTCGGCCGATCATGGTTGATCAGGAAGAAAGCGGCCGTGGTGACGCAGATGCCCGGCACGATGTTGACGTAAAACAGCCAATGCCAGGAGAAGGTGTCGGTGAGCCAGCCGCCGACGGTCGGTCCGATCGTCGGGGCGAGCGGCACCACCAGCCCCATGAGCGGCATCACCCGCTGGCGCTGGCTGATCGGGAACATGGCGAAGGATGCGGCGAACGTGGTGGGGATCATCCCGCCGCCGATGAACCCCTGCAGCGCGCGAAACACCACCATCTCTTCGATCGACGTCGCCATGCCGCAGAGCGCGCTGGCGATCGTGAACCCCCCTGCCGACACGGTGAACATCCAGCGTGTCGAGACGACGCGCGCCAGGAATCCCGACAACGGGATCATGATCACTTCGGCGATGAGGTAGCTCGTCTGGACATAGGCGATCTCGTCGGCACTGGCCCCGAGCCCCGCCTGGATCTCCGTCAGCGACGCGGACACGATCTGGATATCCAGGATCGCCATGAACATGCCGCAGACCATGGCGAAGAAGGCCAGCAGCCGCGCCGGGTCGATCCGGTCGGCAGCGATTGCGGGGCTCATCGCGGCGCGGCGGCGGTGGCGCCTTGCGCGTCCACTCTGGTGTCGACGCGCACGACGACCGAGAGTCCGGGACGCAAGAGTCCGGCGGCCGCGACCTCCGCCGGGATCGAGATGCGCAACGGCACGCGCTGCACGATCTTGGTGAAGTTCCCCGTCGCGTTCTCCGGCGGCAGCAGGCTGAAGACGGCGCCCGACGCCGGCGAGAAACTCTCGATATGTCCCGTGAAGAGCCGGTCCGGCAGCGCATCCACCGCGATCTCGACCAGCTGGCCGGGCCTGAGCCGCGTGATCTGGGTTTCCTTGAAATTCGCCTCGATCCAGATGCGGTCGAGCGGCACGAGCGCGGCGATCCGCGCCGCGGGCTGAACGAAATCGCCGGCCTGCACCGCCTTGTTGCCGATGACGCCATCGAAAGGCGCGCGGATCAGCGTGAACCCGTGATCCCGATCGACGCGTGCGAGCGCGGTGCGCAGCTCCGCCAGCACCCGCTCCGCCTCGATGGTCTGCGCGGCGGCGACGTCGACATTGGCGCGTGCGGAAACCAGCGCGGCTTCCGCGGCGTTGACCGCCGAGATCGCGCGCTCGCGATCGGCGCGCGCCTGGTCGAGCCGGCTGCGGCTGGCGAAGTCGCGCTCGGCCAGTGCGGCGTAGCGGTTGAAATCCGCCGTGGCGCGCGACGCGTCGGCGCGCGCGCCGCTGATCTGCGTGGCCGATTGATTGGCGACCGCGCGCGCGGCGTCCACCTGTCGCGCGAGGCGATCGATGGTCGCGCGCTGGGTCTCGACGCGATGGCGCGCCGCCTCGACGGCCAGCACGTAGTCACCTTCGTCGATACGGGCGATGAGATCGCCCGCACGCACGACATCGCCGTTGCGCACCCCGATCGCCGCGACGTAGCCGCCGACCTTGGTCGCGATGGTCGATACCTCGGCGCGGACATAGGCGTCGTCCGTCGAGACGACGAAACGCGAGACGGTCCACCAGCGATGGGCCCATTGGGCGCCGACCACGAGGGCGGCGAGAATCACGACACCCGCAATGATCCTGCCGAAGCGCCGCGGCCGCGCCGGAGCCGGCCGCGGCGCCTCGACCGTTATCGGGGCCGAGGGCGCTTCGCGTGCGCTGGGCGCGTCATGAGGCTTGGCGGCGGGTTCAGGGGTACGGACGACTTTCACGGCCCGTCACCATAGCGCAGGCCAGCGCTCGGCGGGGGCCGGCAAGCGGGCAACCCTGGCCTGCGTCAGGTCGCGAGCTTGGTCAGATCCGGGACCGGCCGCGCCAATTTGGGATCAGGCGCCATCGCCTGTTCGAGCGCCAGCGCCACCGACAGGACCATGGCGTCGCCGCCATGCGGGCCGACGATCTGCAGATGCATCGGCGTCCCCGTCGGCTCGAGCCCGCAGGGAATGGTGATCGCGGGATGCCCGGTCAGGGTCACGCCATAGGCGAGCGAGAGCCAATGGAAATAGGTGCGCATCTTCACCCCGTCGACGTCCTCGGCGTAGAGCTGCTCGATCGGGAAAGGCGGCACGGTCGTGGTCGGGCAGATCAGCACGTCATGGGCGCGGAAGAACTCCTGGAAGCCGCGAAAGATCTTGGTCTGGCGCGCATGGGCGCGCGCGACATCGAGCGCCGAGTAACCGAGTCCCTGCTCGACATTGGCGATGATGTTGGGGCCGAGCAGAGCTTTGCGGGTGCGGTAGTTCTCGAGCTGGCCGACGAGAAAGTTCTGTGCCCGGATGATCTCGAACGTCTCGTCGGCCTCG
>JANNTF010000167.1:0-2300 GCA_031403455.1 Alphaproteobacteria bacterium
GTGATCGGCGTGCTGTACATGAAGGGCATGAATCCCGGACCGACGGTGTTCATCAAGACGCCGGAGCTGGTCTATGCGCTGTTCATCGTGTTCTTCCTCGCCAATCTGCTGATGATCCCGCTCGGTTGGGCGGCGATCAAATTCGCGCGCCGGCTGCTCTCGATCCCGCGCGAGATCCTGATGCCGATGATCCTGATCTTCTGCGTCGTCGGCGCGTACTCGATCGAGAACAACCTGTTCAATGTCTGGGTCATGCTGGTGATGGGCGTGATCGGCTATCTCTTCGAAGAGAACGACGTGCCCACCGCGCCGGCGATCCTCGGCATCGTGCTCGGCAAGATGATCGAGGAGAATTTCATGCAGTCGATGATCAAGGTCGGGGGCGATGTGCTGGGCCTTTTCGAGCGGCCGATCGGCGGGTCGCTCGGCGCGCTCGCGCTGATCCTGTGGACCGCGCCGCTCGCCTGGATGCTCTGGCGCCGCGTCGCGGCGCGGAGACCCGCGTGATCGTCGATTGCCACGTCAATGTCTGGGAGGACCGGCACTGCACGCCGATGTTCCGCGAGCAGACGAAATTCGCGCGGCCGGGCTCGGTCGGGATCAAGGCGGATGCCGATACGCTGCATCGGGCGATGGCGGGAGTCGACAAGGCGATCATCTTCTCGTTGCGCTACGGCGATTCGGCGGGGGTGGATGGCGACGACGAGGTGACCGCGGCGGCGGTCGCCAGATATCCCGACAAGTTCGTCGGCTTCGCCTGCATCGATCCGCGCATGCCCGACTGCATGGATCTGCTCGTGCATGCGATCGAGGATCTCAAGCTCCGGGGCGTCAAGTTCGGCCCGATCTACAACGGCGTGTCGCTCAACGATCCGCGCATGGAGCCGATCTATCGCTATCTCGTGAAGCACGATCTGCCGCTGACCATGCATATGGGCACCACTTTCGCGGCGAACTCGGTCGCCGAGTATGGGCGCGCGATCTATGTCGACGACGTCGCGCGGCGCCATCCCGATCTCAAGATGGTGATGGCGCATATGGGCCATCCCTGGTTCGAGGAATGCATCATCGTCGCGCGCAAGCAGCCCAATGTTTATTGCGAGGTCTCGGCGCTGTTCTACCGGCCGTGGCAGTTCTGGAACATCCTGAAGACCGCCGAGGAATACACGATCGCGCATCGCGACAAGATCTTCTGGGGTACGGATTTCCCATTCTCCGAAGTCGACGAGTCGATCCAGGGCCTGCGCAACGTCAACAAGATCATCGGCGCGTCGGGGCTGCCGGCGGTTTCGAACGAGACAATCGAGCGCATCCTGCATTCCAATCCGCTCGCCCATTGGTGGCACGACCCGAAGGCCAAGGGGCTGTGAGGCTATCGTCATGACCGAGCTCTGCGACATCTCCGCTGTCGAGCTGCGCCGGCTGATCGGATCGAAGCAGATCTCGCCCGTCGAGCTGCTGGATTCCTGTCTCGCGCGCATCGCGCGCGTGAACCCGCGGCTCAATGCGGTGACGGCGATGTGCGTCGAGCGCGCGCGCACGGAGGCGTTGACGGCCGAAGCCAAAGTGCGGCGCGGCGACGCGCTCGGCCTGCTCGAAGGCCTGCCGCTCGGCGTCAAGGATCTCAACGAGACCGAGGGGCTGCGCACCACCTGGGGCTCGCCGATCCACAAGGATCACGTGCCGGCGCGCGACGAGCGCATGGTCGCCGCGTGCCGCGCCGCCGGGGCGATCATCGTCGGCAAGACCAATGTTCCCGAGTTCGGCGCCGGCGCGAACACCAACAACCCGGTCTATGGACCGACGCGCAATCCCTTCGATCCCGCGCGCATCTGCGGCGGCTCATCCGGTGGCTCGGCGGTGGCGCTGGCGACCGGCATGCTGCCGCTCTGTACCGGCTCCGATACCGGCGGCAGCCTGCGCACCCCGGCCGCCTTCTGCGGCATCACGGGATTTCGCGTCTCGCCGGGAGTCGTGCCGACGGAGCGCCGGCCGCTGGGCTGGACCATCATTTCCGTGCAAGGCCCGATGGGCCGCAACGTCGCCGACACCGCGCTGCTGCTGGCGGCCCAGGCCCGCTCGGATGGCGCCGATCCGCACGCGCACCCGACCGATCCGGCCCTGCTGCGCCCGCCTGTGCCGGCCGATCTCGGCGCGCTGCGCCTTGCCGTCTCGTCCGATCTCGGCTTCGCGATCGTCGACAAGCGCATCCGTGCCGCCTTCGCAGACCGCGTGCAGCGCATCGGCGGCTGGTTCCGGGAATGCGCCTGGGCCGATCCCGACATGGCCGAGGCCGACGA
>JANNTF010000168.1:0-3129 GCA_031403455.1 Alphaproteobacteria bacterium
CCGAGGGGTTCATTCGTGTACTTGATTTTGACGGGCATAGATCTCTCTCCCTTGACGCCAATAGCCGGCGCCGATGATGCGAATGACCGTGTCGCGATAGGTAAAGCGCACGGTCAGCACGCCTCCATCAACCTGACCGAAGCAGAAGAACCGGGCTTCGGTAGCGCTGTGTGCAACGTCTCGCGCGATGACGCGCTTCGTGCAACCCCTTCCAGGTTCCGAACTCGGAGCC
Source organism: Alphaproteobacteria bacterium (assembly GCA_031403455.1). Classification (GTDB taxonomy): domain Bacteria; phylum Pseudomonadota; class Alphaproteobacteria; order CACIAM-22H2; family CACIAM-22H2; genus CAIOSQ01. The sequence continues at coordinate 233 of JANNTF010000168.1, forward strand.
TGGAACGTTTTTTGCGCCTCGCCAAGCCGCATGCTGACCCCGATTCCCGCTTCACCGAGGCTCGCTCTGCGCATCGTCATCGCGGCGCGGATCAGTACAGCGTCGTGCGCAATCGTGTCGGCAAGGCCTCGTCATAGGCGGCGCCGCCTTCTTGGCCGGCGCTCGCTTCGGCCAGCATGGCGCCGCCCGAGGGCAGCGATGCGCGCGCCATCCGGGTCGCCGGATCCCACAGCCGGCTGCGCACCAGGGCGCGCGCGCATTGGAAGAACACGGTCTCGATCGCGACGACCATCACGCTGCGCGGCGCCTTGCCTTCGACCGCGAAGGACGCGCAGAGCGCCGCGTCGCAGGTCAGGCGTGCGCGACCATTCACGCGCAGCGTCTCGTCCATTCCGGGGACGAAGAACAGCAACGCGATGCGCGGGTCGCGCAGCAGGTTGCGCAGCGAGTCCGCGCGATTGTTGCCGCGCCGGTCGGGGATCATGAGCGTCTGATCATCGACCACTCTCACGAAGCCCGGCGCGTCGCCGCGCGGCGAGCAATCAAGCCCCTCCGGACCGCTGGTCGCGAGCACGAAGAACGGCGACGCCTCCACCAGCCGACGATAGGCCGGGGTGAGCCGCGGGACCTCCTTCGCGAGCGATGGCGTCGACGGCGCACCGTAGATCGCGACGAGAGCCGATTCGTCGGTGATCCAATCCATGCCGCATCCTCCCGCCTTGCCAATCCGCATACACGGCTGTTTTCTACACGCATGGACGCGCCCATGACCTGTCCGAAATGCGGCGCCGCGGCGAGTCCCGACCGCTCGTCGTTCAGAGTGTTGCCAGGCGCTCGCGCATGCGGCGATAGAGCTCGGCGGGGTCGCTGCAGTCGCGGATCCACAGGCAGTTGCGCGGCCGGCTCGTGCGATGCCACCAATCCACAACGGTGGCGCCGCGCGTGAGTTCCGAGTTGGTCTCGATCTCCACGTTGCAGAGCCGGCCGGCGAACAGATCGGGCCAGACCAGATATGCCATCGCCAGCGCATCGTGCAGCGGCCGCGTCGCGGTCCCGTATTTGCGATTTCCCGCGATCTGGAAAAACTCCATCATGCCCGCGCAGGCCTCGCCGACGCGGGTGCCGATGCCGCGCAGATCGGCGATCCAGGTCAGGGGCGAGAGAGTTCGGTTGGTGCAGTCGATCGGCATCGCGACGAGCTCGATGCCGCTGGCGAACACGATCGCCGCCGCTTCGGGATCGACGAGAATGTTGAACTCCGCGGCCGGCGCGTAATTGCCGCCCTCGAAGAATCCACCGCCCATCACGACGATGCGCCTGATGCGGTCGGCAAGCTGCGGCGCGCGGCGCAGCAGCAGCGCCACGTTGGTCTCGGGCCCCAGCACGACGAGCGTGACGGAGCGCGGCGCGGCGGCGGTCAGCGTGCGCACCATCCAGTCCACGGCATGCAGCGCTTCGGCCGCGCGCGCGGGGGCCGGCCAGTCGTAGCCGTCGATGCCGCTCTCGCCATGGATGTCCTGCGCATGCATGGGCTGGCGCAGCAGCGGCCGATCCGCGCCGGCGAAGACGGGCATCCCGGGCTTGCCGGCAAGCTCGACGACCCGGCGTGCATTCGCGGTCGTGACGCTCAGCGGCACATTGCCCGCGACCGTCGTCAGCCCCAGCACCTCGAGCTCCGGCGACGCCAGAGCGAGCAGGATCGCAAAGGCATCGTCATGCCCCGGATCGGTATCGATGATGACTCGTTCGGCCATGGTTTCCCCTCCATGCAGACGCGGCGCACCCGAAGTGAACCGGGGCCAGTGCTTGCGCGCTGACCCCGGGTTTAGCGATCGACGATCGGCTCAGGCGGATCAAGCCGTCTTCAGCAGACCGCGCAGGACGTAGGGCAGGATGCCGCCGTGGCGGTAATACTCGACCTCGTCGACGGTATCGATGCGGCACTGCACGGTGATGCGTTCGAGCTTGCCGTCGGCGCGCTTGATCGCGACCGCCACGTCCATGCCCGGCTTGATGCCGCCGGCGATGCCCGTGATGTCGAAGATCTCCGTGCCGTCGAGCTTGAGGCTGTGGCGCGTCATGCCGTCCTTGAACTGCAGCGGCAGCACGCCCATGCCGACGAGGTTCGAGCGATGGATGCGCTCGAAGCTCTCGACCAGCACGGCCTTGATGCCGAGGAGCAGCGTGCCCTTGGCGGCCCAGTCGCGCGACGAGCCGGTGCCGTATTCCTTGCCGCCGATGACGACCAGCTTCACGCCTTCCTTCTGGTAGCGCATCGCGGCGTCGAAGATCGCCATCGACTCGCCCGAGGGCTGGTGCTTGGTGACGCCGCCCGTCGTACCCGCCGCCATCTCGTTCTTGAGGCGGATATTGGCGAAGGTACCGCGCATCATGATCTCGTGATTGCCGCGGCGGGTTCCGAACTGGTTGAAATCCTGCTCGCGCACCTGGCGCTCCAGCAGATAATCGCCTGCCGGGCCGTTGCGTTTGATCGACCCGGCCGGCGAGATGTGGTCCGTCGTGATCGAATCGCCGAGCACCGCGAGGACGCGCGCGCCGACGACATCGTCGAGCTTGCCGGCCTCTTTCGACATGCCCTCGAAATAGGGCGGCAGCTTCACGTAGGTGGAGCCGTCATTCCATTTGTAGGTCATGCCGGCCGAACTGCCCATCTTCTGCCAAGCGGCATCGCCCTTGAACACGTCGGCGTAGCGCGCGCGGAACATCTCGGGCGTCAGCGTCTTGCGCATCGTGTCGGTGACCTCCTGGTTGGAGGGCCAGATGTCCTTGAGATAGACGGGCTGTCCGTCCTTGCCCATGCCGAGCGGCTCGGTGGTGAGGTCGCGCGTGACGGATCCGGCAAGCGCATAGGCGACCACGAGCGGCGGCGACGCGAG
>JANNTF010000169.1:0-4173 GCA_031403455.1 Alphaproteobacteria bacterium
AACGGTCGTGCCCGCACCATCAGACTCCCTCCCCCCTTGCGGGGGAGGGTTGGGGTGGGGGGACCCGGCGCAACGTCGCGTCAGTTCTTGACGATGCCGTGATAGAGATTGCTGTCGGACATCACGCCGATATTGAAGCCGTCGACATTCTTGCGCCGCGCCGCGACTTCGATCTGCTGGAACATGATCACGAAGGGCGACTCCTTCTGGTGCTGGCGCTGCGCCGCCTCGTAGATCTCGCGGCGCTTGCCGGCGTCGCGCTCGAGCACGGCGTCGGTCATCGACTTGGTCATGGCGGAAATGTCCCAGGCATTGCGCCAGGCCAACGTCTTGGAGCGCGCGTTGTCGCCGTTATCCTCGTTCATCGCGAAGGTCTCGGCATTGGTGTGCGGATCGAAATAATCCGGCCCCCATTGGCCGATATAGATGTCGTGGTTGCGCGCGCGGTACTTGGTCAGGGTCTGGCGCCCGTCGCCGGGCAGCAGCTCAAGCTTGATGCCGGCCTGGGCCCAGTTCGCCTGGATCGCCTGCGCCACGTCCGCGATCGGCGCCGTCGTGCGCACGTCCATGGTGATGCTGAAGCCATTCGGCACGCCGGCTTTGGCCAGCAATTCCTTCGCCTTCGCGACGTCGAATTTATAGGGCTTGTCGGAGATCGCGCCGGCGAAGCCCTGCGGCAGGAAGGATTGATGCTGAACGAAGGTCCCGGCCAGCAGGTTCTTCTCCATGCCCTCGTAGTCGACGAGCCATTTCAGCGCCTCGCGCACTTCCGGCTTGGCCAGGGTCGGGTTCTTCTGATTGAGGCCGAGATAGAGGATGTAGCCCTTGCGTCCGGAATCGATCGTCACGTTGGGATCGTTGGCGACCGCCGCGAGCTGGTCCTTGGTGAGGTTGCGCGCGTAGTCGATGTCGCCCTTCTCCAATTGCAGGCGCTGCGACGCCGGCTCCGGCACATGGCGAACGATGACGCGGCGGGTCTTGGCGGCGCCCCTGAACCAGGTCGGATTGGCCTCCATCGCGTACTGCTCGTTGGCTCGCCAAGCGCGCAGCACGTAGGCGCCCGAACCGGCCGAGTTCTGCTTCAGCCAGGCATTGCCCCAATCGCCATCCTTCTCGTTCGCCTTGACGAGTTTGGAGTCGACCACCGAAGCCACCGCCGCGGTCATGCAGTAATAGAAGAAGGTCGGCGCGAACGGCTTCTCGACCTCGATCACCAGCGTCGAATCGTCGGTTGCGCGCACGCGCTGCGCCACGTTCTCCTTGGTGAAGCCGAACTGGGTGAGGATGAAGCCGGGCGATTTGTTGATCGTGACCACGCGATGGATCGAGTAAGCCGCGTCCTGCGCCGTCACCGCATTCCCGGAATGGAACTTCACGCCGCCGCGCATCTTGAACGTGTACGTCTTGCCATCCGCGGAGACCGACCAGCTCTCGGCCAGTTCCGGCACCAGCGTGTTCGGGTTCTTGGCATCGACGTTGATCAGCTTGTCGTAGATGTTGGCGACGGCCTCCACGCCCGAGAACTCGAACGCCTCACCCGGATCGAGCGAGATGATGTCGTCGATCTGCTTGGCCATCACGACAGTGTCGCGCGGGGTCTGCGCCGCGGCGTGATCGATCAGCGAGGACAGAAACGTCGAAGCTGCAAGCAGGCCGGTGGCCGCTGCCATCGTGAAGCGCATGTCGTTGTCTCCTGTCAGGATGCGGGGTACCGACGACCGGTCTCAAACCGCGCGATTATGCTGAGATGATTCGATCCGGCCCTCGTGCAAGTCAAGCCGCGTCGCGCCATCACTCGGCGGCGCGCGGGCGTTGCTCCGCCGGCGCCTGACCGCGCGGCAAGCGCACGCTGACGGTCGTTCCCTGGCCGACTTCGCTCGCGATCGTGATCTGCCCCTGGTGGAGCTCGGTGAGGGAGCGGCACAGTGCCAGGCCGAGGCCGGTGCCCTCGCGGCGGCGCGTCATCGCGTTGTCGACCTGCTCGAAACGCTGGCCCAGCCGCGGCAGATCGCGCGCGGGAATCCCGATCCCGGTATCGACCACGAGGAACTCGATGTCTTCGTCCATGGCGCGCACCCGCAGCGTCACCGAACCGCCCTTGGGCGTGAACTTGATGGCGTTGGTGAGCAGGTTGAGCAGGATCTGCTTCAGCGCGCGCACATCCGCCCACAAAATCAGGGAAGTCGGCGCATCGACCGAGAGACTCACGCCGGCTTCCTCGGCGCGCACGCGCATGAACCGCGCCGAGGAATCCACCACTTCGGTGGCGTCCAGCGCTTCGACGTGGATCTCGTATTTCCCGGCCTCGATCTTCGACATGTCCAGGATGTCGTTGATCAGCGACAGCAGGTGCGTACCGGAATCGTAGATGTCGCCGATGTATTCCAGATAGCGCTTGTTAGAAACCGGCCCGAAGAGCTGCTGCTTGATCGCGTCGGAGAACCCGATGATCGCATTGAGCGGCGTACGCAGCTCGTGGCTCATATTGGCGAGGAACGCCGATTTCGTGCGGTTGGCCTCCTCCGCCGTCTTCTTGGCGAGGAGGAAATCCTCCGCCATCCGGGACAGCCGCTCGACATAGGCGCGCAGCTGCTCCTCCTTGTCCTGCATCTTGAATTGCTGGTTCTTGAGCTCGGTGATGTCGGCGCGCACGATCACGATGCCACCCTCGGCCGTGCGCCGCTCGCGCAGGCTGATCCACCGGCGATTGGCGAGCTGGACCTCGATGCCGTCGTTGATCGTGTGGCGCAGCCGGCTCTGGCGTTTCTTGATCCACTCCTCCGGATTGGCGCGGATCTCGTTGTCCGGATCCGCGTAGACGCCGGCGGCGATCTCCATGCGGATCAGCTCGGCCCAGCTTCGGCCACGCGGATCGGCATGGCGTCCGACTTGCCGGAACACGTCGATATAGGCCTGGTTGCACAGCGTCAGCCGGCCACGCTGATCGAACAGGGCGAAGGCATCGGTGATCGACTCGATCGCGTCGACGAGCAACTCGCGCGCCACCGTCGTCTCGGCCTCACGCCGCGACAGCTCGGCGTTGGACAGCTCGGCGCGGCGCAACGCATCGGCGGTGCGCTTCTCCGATTCCGCGACGGCGCGCGTGATGCCGTGGGCGCGGCGCTGGGTGACCGACATCGACGCGCCGATCGCCATCAGGATGGCGCTCAGGAAGGAGCCGATCACCAGGGCCTGCTTGCGGTGCGCGCGGTAGCCGGCCAGCGCCACGTCGGCGGGAGTCGTCACGGCGATGATCAGATCGTAGCGCGGCAGGTGCCGATAACTGACCAGCAATTCGGCGCCGGACTCGCTCGCCAGCCGAAACCCACCCTGCGCCGCGCGGCGATCGGTTGCCGCCAGCGCCGCGCGCAGCGGCGCTTCGGGCGCTTGCGCCGCCGCCGCGCCCGCGGCGACGATCGGCACGCCGGCGCCCGTGACGACGGCCACGCCGAGTTGCCGCTGCGCGTCATCGACCAGCATCCCCTCGGCGAGGCGGGCCGTGCGCAGCGCAACGACAGCCACCCCGTCGCCCAGCCCCGATGGCAGGCGCACGGCCAGCGGCACCGCCTTGCCAACCGGCTGCTCGCTGGGGAAGCCGAGCACCACGTCCGGACGCGCCGGGCTCAGCGCCAGCTGCACGAGGTCGCGAAACAGCTCGGGGTTGCGGAGCTCCGGAAATCCGCGCACCAGCGCCCCGCGACGATCGAAGACCGCGCCGGCGATGACGGCGACATCGCGCAGCTCGATCGTCGATGCGGCGGCGATTTCGGCGGAGCGCGAGGGATCGCCAAGCGCCTGACGCGCGATCTCGCGCGCCGTGAGCTCGGCGCCGCGCAGCTTGGCCGAGACCTGCTCCGCATAGCCGGTCGCCAGCCCGGCGGCGACATTGTCGCTATCGCCATAGGCTCGCATCTCGGCCCGACGCAGATCCCACACGGTCAGCGACCAGAACAAGACGATCAGCACCAGCGCCGAGACGAGGATCAGCACCTCGCGTCGGCGCAGGGAGTCGAGCTCATCGTGATGGAGAGCCGCCATGTCTCCGGTTTTCACCCATGGTTAGAGAGCAGATTGCGCCGACACGAAGACCGCGAGCGACGCCCACAACCCCACTCACCGAGTGCGTCGCGAAGACTGCCCGCCACGTCGCCGCGGCGTCAACGGAGAAACACC
>JANNTF010000170.1:0-3629 GCA_031403455.1 Alphaproteobacteria bacterium
CCGTCTCGCCGCGTCGCCCCGAGCGCCGGCCTCAGCCGCCCGCGCGCACGCCGGTCTCGCGGCGCGCCGCCTCGAGGCCGCGGAACTCGACGAACTTCGTCATCGCCGCCCAGAGATGGTCGCCGTAGGCGAAGGGCGCGAAGGGCTCGATGCCGGCGAGCGGCAGGGGCGCGATCGTCGCGTCGACCGCGGGCTCGTAGAAGAACGGGATCGAGCGGCGTTCGGCGCCGGTGCCGATCACGCGGTGCTCGGTCGCGCGGATGCGCCCGCCGGTCCAGCGCTCGAGCAGCTTGCCGAAATTGACCGCGAGCGTGCCCTCCGCGGGCGGCACGTCGAGCCACGCGCCGTCGCGCGCGCGCGCCTGCAGCCCGGCGACGCCGTCCTGCGCGAGCAGCGTCACCAGCCCCGAGTCGACATGCGCGGCGCCGGTGAGGTGACGGCGCTCGCCGCGGTGCTCGACGAAGGCCGCGGCATCGAGCGTGGCGAGCGCCGCCGCGTCGCGCGCCGGGTAGCGGATCAGCCGCAGCGTCGAGATGCCGTCGCGGAAATGCACATCGAACTGGTTTTCGGCGAGCCCGAGACCGCGGGCGAGCGCGCGCATCATCGCGCCGCCGAGCGTTTCCATCGCGCGGAAATACGCGCCCGCCGCGCCGCGCCATCCCGGCAGCGCGCGCTCATCGGGCAGCGGCGTGGGCTCGAGCAGCGGGTCGTCGCCCGCCGGCAGCTGCCGCACGAGGTCGGGCCCGATGTCGATGCCCTCCTTGTGGGTCGGCACGCCGTGCTGCAGCGCGAACCAGCCGCGGTAGACGTTGGGGCGCGTGGCGTCGAACTTGCGGCGGAAGAGCTTCGCCTTCCCGGCGTCGGGCAGCGCGAAGATCCGCAGCAGCGCCGCGCGCGCGTCGGGCCCGAGCGGCACGCGGCCGTCGAGGCCAGCGACGGTCATGAAGCCGGAATCAGACGCGGCGCGCAGGATCGCCCCGTCGCACGCGTCGCGCGCGGCGCCCGGCGGCCCGAACAGCGGCGCGACGTCGATCAGCGGGATCATCGGCTCAGAAATCCGTCTTCACGCCGCCCTCGGCCTTGCGCCGCGCGACGAACTCCTCGAGCGCCGCGCGGACGCCCTCGTCGATAGGCGGCGCCTCCCAGGCCGCGAGCTTGCTCTTGTAGAGCCGGTTGGCGGTGTCGTAGGCGGTCGGCGAGCCGGCCTCGCGCCAGCTCTCGTGGTTGCGCCAGTCCGAGATCATCGGCGCGAAGAAGGCCGTGCGGTAGCGCGCCTTCGTGTGCGCGCAGCCGAAGAAATGTCCCCCCGGCCCGACCTCGCGCACCGCGTCGAGCGCGATCTCGTCGTCGTTGACGGCGACCGGGCGCAGGAACTCGGCCACCATGTCGAGCAGATCGGCGTCGAGCACCATCTTCTCGAACGAGGCGTGCAGCCCGCCCTCCATCCAGCCGGCGCCGTGCATCAGCAGGTTGACGCCGCCCATGATCGCGCCCCAGAGCGAGAACACGCTCTCGTAGGCGGCCTGCGCATCGACCGTGTTGGCGGCATTGGTCGAGGACGTGCGGTAGGGCAGCTGGTAGCGCCGCGCGAGCTGGCCGCCGATGATCGCCGCCTTCATATACTCGGGCGTACCGAAGGCGGGAGCGCCCGACTTCATGTCGACGTTCGAGGTGAAGCCGCCATAAATGAACGGGGCGCCTGCCCGCGAGAACTGGCTGAGCACGAGGCCCGCGAGGGCTTCCGCATTCTGCTCCACGAGCGCGCCCGCCATCGTCACCGGCGCCATCGCACCCGCGAGTGTGAACGGTGTCACGCAGCAGATCTGGCCATGGCGGGCGAGCTCGATGATGCCCATCGCCATCGGTCCGTCGAGTTTCAGCGGCGAGTTGGTGTTGATGACGGTCATGACGACCGGCGTCTCGATCAGCTTGTCCTCGGGGACGCCGCAGGCGATCCGCGCCATCTCCATGCCGTCGAACAGTCGCGCCCGGCCGGTCGAGGAGACGAAGTAGACCTTGTCGGAGAGCTTCGCCTTGGCGCGGCCCACATGCAGGTGGCGCACCGACGCGTGCAGGTCGAGCGCATCGGTCGAGCCGCCGCCCGCCATGTGGATGATGTTGAAATGCTGGCAGAGCCGGATGAAATTGCAGGAATCCTCGAAGCTCCCCGGCCGCCTTCCGCGATCCATGTCCGAGCAATTGGGCGGTCCGCCGACCGGCCCGAACACGATCCAGTTGCCGCCCATGTGCAGATTGTGAGCTGGATTCCTCGCATGGAAGGTGAATTCGGAGGGCGCCCGCCGGAGAGCTTCCTCGACGATATCGCGTCCGATCCTGACCTGCTCGCCCTCGACCCTGGCGCCCGCTTTGCGGAAGATCTCGAGCGCCTCGGTGTTGAGTATGACCTCCATCCCGAGCTCTTCCAGCACCCGAAGCGAAGCGAGATGGATCGCCTCGATCTCGTCGTCGGAGAGGAACCGGATCGGGTCGAGCTTCATTCTCGGCTGGGCGAACGGGGCCTGATGGATTTTCGCGGTGGCTGCAGTACCGCGCCGGTGGCGGCCCCGCTCTGGGCCGGCGATTGTGACTGACGTCATGAAGATCTTCCCTTCGCGGTGCACTTGCGCAATCCTATCCGTTCGGACCGGGGCGGGATAGGCTGTCCTGGAAGGGCTGGGATGAGGCGTATGTCGAATACGGATCGCACAATGAGCCCGTTGTCACTCGACGAGATCGTCGGGAACGGGCTCTGCATGGGCTGCGGCATCTGCCGCTCGGTGCTCGGGCCGCAGGCGCTGACGGCAACCCTCGAAGCCGACGGATTGGAGCGACCGCGCGAGCGCCGTCCGTTGACCGCAGCCGAGACGGCAACGCTCAACGCCATCTGCCCGGGCGTCAACGTCAGCTTCCGCGCGCCCGAGCCGGCCAGCCGCCACGACCCGATGTGGGGCGAGATCCGCCGCATCGCGCGCGGGTTTGCGAGCGATCCCGAGATCCGTTTCCGCGGCGCGACTGGTGGTGTGCTGACAGCGCTCGCGCTGCATATCCTCGAAACCGGCAAGGCCGATTTCATCATGCATCTCGCCGCCGACCCCGAGCGGCCGCTGCTCTCGCGTCCGGTCCGATCCTTCACCCGCGCGGATGTTCTTGCGGCTTCTGGCTCGCGCTACACGGCGGCTGCCCCGCTCGCACCGATCCTGGCGACGCTGGACGAGGGGCGGCCGTTCGCCTTCATCGGCAAGCCGTGTGACGTGACCGCGCTCGAAAGCCTGTCGCGACGTGATCGACGCGTCAACGAGCTCTGCCGCTATCGGCTGACCATCGTGTGCGGCGGTTTCTCGGAGCTGCAGAAATTCGAGGGCCAGCTCGCGGACTGGCAGGTTGCGCCGGCCGACGTCACGCGCTTCAGCTATCGCGGCAATGGCTGTCCGGGGCCGACGGCGGCTTCGACAAGCGACGGTCGGCAATACGAGAGCAACTATTGGGACATGTGGGGGCCGGAGGAGACCTGGCGCAGTTTCTACCGCTGCAAGATTTGCCCCGATGCGATCGGGCTCTCGGCCGATCTTGCGGCCCTCGACGTCTGGGATGGTTGCGCGCCGACCAGCGAGGACGAAGGCTGGAACGCG
>JANNTF010000171.1:0-4326 GCA_031403455.1 Alphaproteobacteria bacterium
TTCCGCCTGCGGCAGGAAAGCCTGAACCTCGTCCCCACCCCGGCCAGCCCGCGCGTGCATCGAACCCGAGAATGCGCCCGCGTCGCGACGACAGGATGCGCTGAACGTTGGACGTGAATTCCTGCGGTATGGCGATCGCGACCTTGCAGATCGGCTCCAGCAGGACCGGCTCGCATTTGGCCATGCCCTCGCGCATGGCGAGCGCGCCGGCGGTCTTGAACGCCATGTCGGAGGAATCCACGTCGTGATACTGGCCGTCATGGAGCGTCACCTTGACGTCGACGATCGGAAAACCGAGCGGCCCGCGCTTGAGCGTGTCGCGAACGCCTTCCTCGACGGCGGGAATGAAGTTGCGCGGCACCGCGCCGCCGACGATCTTCTCCTCGAACACGAAACCGGCGCTGCGCGGCAGCGGCTCGATCTTGACCTTGATGTCGGCGAATTGGCCGTGACCGCCGGATTGGCGCTTGTGGCGCGCGTGCTGATCGATCGCGCGTCGGATCGTTTCCTTGTACGGGACCTGCGGTGCGCGCGCGACGATGGCGACGTGGTGCTGGGTCTTCAACCGCTCGGCGGCGATCGAGACATGCACCTCGCCCTGGCCCCAGAGCAGCAGCTCATGGGTATCCGCGCTGTGCTCCGCCACCAGCGACGGATCCTCCTCGACGAGATGCTGCAGGGCGCCGGAGAGTTTCACGTCGTCGCCCCGCTTCTCGGCATTGATGGCGAGCGCGAAGAGCGGCTTGGGCGGACTGGGCCAGTCCGGCAGGCCGGTCGCCGGTTTCGCCGCGCTCGTCACGGCGGCGCCGGTGGCGAGGCCCTCGAGCTTGCCCAGCGCCACCACGTCACCGGGCTCGGCCTTGCCAAGCTTGCTCAGCTGCATGCCGAGCGGCCGGCCGATGCTGGCGAGGCGGGCGTGCTTCGCGCCGTCGGTCAGCGTGGCGCCGTCGGCGATCGTCCCATGCCAGACGCGCGCGAAAGAGAGCTTCCCGGCATGCGGCACGTAACGGGTCTTGAAGATCTGCGCGAGCGGGTCGTCGCCGGGCAGGATCCCCAGACGCTCGGCCGTTGCCTCGGCCGATGGCACTTCGTGGCGCAGGAATTTGAGCAGGCGGCGCACGCCCGCATCGCGCTCGGCGGAGCCGATCATGACCGGCACGAGTTTGTCGTCGGCGAAGGTCTTCGCGAGATCCTCGTAGATGACATCCCGCGGCGGCGCCGTGTCCTCGAGCAGCTGTTCGAGCAGCTTGTCGTCGTAATCGGCGAGGGTTTCGAGCAGGCTGCCGCGGGCTTCCTGCTCGCGGGTCTTCACCTCGCTCGGGAGCTGGATGAGGTCGGAGGGCTGCCCGGGCTTGTAGCGATAGGCGCGCTCGCTCACGAGATCGACATAGCCCGTGATCGTCTCGCCCTGGCGGATCGGGACCTGGCGCAAGGCGAGCGGCCGGGCCGAGACGGCCTGGAACGCCGCCAGCAGATCGCGCATCCGCGTCGCTGCGGTATCGATCTTGTTGACGAAGACGACGTGCGGGATCGCATGATCGTCGAGGAACTTGAGGATCGGGCCGAGCATCGCCGCACGTCCCGGTTCGGGCGTGCACACGACCACGGCTGCATCGGCGACCATCAGCGCCGCATGCGCCTCATGGGCGAACTCGATCGACCCCGGGCAATCGATGAAGGTCCAGGGATCGTCCATGAAACGCGCATGCGCGATGTTGAGTTCGACGGACATCTGGCGCGCACGCGCCGCCGGCGCGGTATCGCCGATCGTCGTGCCGTCCTTGATCGAGCCCTTGCGCGCGATCGCGCCGCATGCGGCGAGAAGGCTTTCGAGCAGACTCGTCTTGCCGCTGAGATAGGGACCCACCAGCGCCACGCAGCGGGGTCCCGAAGGTTTTCTGCCGGTCATAAGCATCCCCTCCCCAGGGGCGGCCGGCGGGGTTCATCCCGGGCTTGAGCCGGGAATGCCGGCCGTGAGAACGCGCTTAGCGTCGCGCCGCGATCCGGGCGCAAGCAAGCGGAATTTGCGCGACCGCATGCCGCGGTGTGGACGCCGGCCGTCACACCGTCAGGAACCGCCTCACATCCTGCTCGGGCAGCGCATCCTTGGCGCCGGCCAGGACGATCTCGCCGCGATCCATGACAGCGATGTCGTCGGCGAGCGCGCGCGCGAATTCGTAGTACTGCTCGACCAGCAGGATCGCCATGTCGCCGCGCTGGGTGAGCATGCGAATGACGCGCTCGATGTCCTTGATGATCGAGGGCTGGATGCCCTCGGTCGGTTCGTCGAGCAGCAGCAGACGCGGCCGCGTCACCAGGGCGCGCGCGATCGCGAGTTGCTGTTGTTGTCCGCCCGACAGATCGCCACCGCGCCGGCGCAACATCGAATGCAGCACGGGGAACAGGCTGAAGATCTCCTCGGGAATCGAGCGGTCGCGCCGCGCCAACGGCGCGAAGCCGGTCTTGAGATTCTCCTCGACGGTGAGGAGCGGAAAGATGTCGCGGCCCTGCGGAACGAAGGCGATGCCGCGCCGCGCGCGATCTTCGGGCGCGAGATGCGAGATCTCCGCGTCCTCCCAGCGCACCTGCCCCGCGCGGGTCTTCGCCAACCCCATGAGCGCGCGCAGCAGGCTCGTCTTGCCGACTCCATTGCGGCCGAGGAGACAGGTGATCTTGCCTTTGTTCGCCGCGATCGACACGCCGCGCAATGCGTGGCTGGCGCCATAGTAGAGATCGATGGCCCGGGCTTGGAGCATGATGGTCAGCGCCCGAGATACACTTCGATCACGCGCTGATCGTTCTGCACGTGATCGATCGATCCTTCGGCGAGCACCGAGCCTTCATGCAGCACGGTCACGCGGCTGCCCAGCGCGCGCACGAATTCCATGTCGTGCTCGACGACGACCACGGAGCGCTCGCCGGCGATGCGCTTGAGCAGTTCCACCGTCGCGGCGGTCTCGCGGTCGGTCATGCCGGCGACCGGTTCATCGACCAGCAGCAGCTCCGGCTCCTGCATCAGCAGCATGCCGATCTCGAGCCATTGTTTCTGGCCGTGGCTGAGCGCGCCGGCCTGATCGGCGTCGCGACCCGACAAGCCGATCAGCGCGACGGTCGCGGCGATGTGGTCGCGCGCCTCGGCGCTGAGGCTGAAGAACAGCGAAGCGCGCAAGCCCCGCGCGCCCTTGCGGGCGAGTTCGAGATTCTCGAGCACGCTCAGCCTCTCGATGACGCTCGGCTTCTGGAACTTCCGCCCGATGCCGAGATTGACGATCGTTTCCTCGTTGAGCCGCGTGAGATCATGGGCGCCATTGAACATCGCGGTGCCGGAATCGGGACGCGTCTTGCCAGTGACGACATCCATCATGGTCGTCTTGCCGGCGCCGTTGGGACCGATGATCGTGCGCAGTTCGCCGCGCTCGACGATGAAGGACAGCTCGTTGAGCGCCTTGAACCCGTCGAAGCTGACGCTGATGCCGTCGAGGTAGAGGATCGGCTCGCGGTTGTTGTCAGTCATCGCTGCCTCGCATCGCGACCGGGGCGGCGGTCTTGGGCTCTCTCGACACCAGCCGTGTCTTGACCGTCGCGACAAGGCCAACCAGGCCGCGCGGCAGCAGGAGCGTCACCGCCACGAACATCGCGCCGAGGACGTAGAGCCAGAGTTCGGCGAGCGACGAGGTGAGCCAGGTCTTGCTCGCATTGACCACCAGCGCCCCGACGATCGGGCCGAGCAGCGTGCCGCGGCCGCCGACTGCGACCCAGATCACCGCTTCGATCGAGGCGGCGGGGGAGAACTCGCTCGGATTGATGATGCCGACCTGCGGCACGTAGAGCGCGCCGCCGACCCCGGCGAGAGCGGCGGAGAGCGCGAACACGAAGCTCTTGTAGGCGGTGACCGAATAGCCGAGAAAACGCGTGCGCGTCTCCGCGTCGCGGATCGCGATCAGCACGCGGCCGAGCTTGCTCGTGACGACGAAGCGACACAGCAGCAATGCCGCCACCATCAACGTGAACGAAGCGAGGTAGAGCCCCGCCCGCGTCGTCGGCAGCTGCAGGCCGAACCCGAACAGATCCTTGAAATCGGTCAAGCCGTTATTGCCGCCGAACCCCATGTCGTTGCGGAAAAACGCGAGCATCAACGCATACGTAAGCGCTTGCGTAATGATCGAAAGGTATACGCCGGTGACGCGCGACCGAAACGCCAGCCAGCCGAACACCAGCGCCAGGATGCCAGGCACCAGCACGACCATCAGCATCGCGAAGCCGAACCATTCGAAACCGTACCAGAACCAGGGCAATTCCTTCCAGCCCAGGAACACCATGAAGTCG
>JANNTF010000172.1:0-10512 GCA_031403455.1 Alphaproteobacteria bacterium
AATCAGCGGCAGCGCATCCATCCCCGCGCCGAGCCAGCGCGCGAGGCGCGGCGGATCCGCGATCGTCGCCGACAGGCCGACGCGCCGCGACGCGGGCGCCAGGCTGGCGAGACGCGCGAGCCCGAGAGCGAGCAGATCGCCGCGCTTGCTCGCCTCGAGCGCATGCAATTCATCGAGCACGACGACGCGCAGACTCGCGAACTGCGTGCGCGCCTGCGGATCGGCAAGCATCAGCGCCAGGGATTCCGGTGTGGTGAGAAGCAGCTGCGGCGGTTTGACGCGCTGGCGTGCCCGCTTCGAGGGCGGCGTGTCGCCTGTGCGCGTCTCGGCCCGCAGGCCAAGCGCGAGCTCGGTGATGGGCAGCTCCAGATTGCGATGCACATCGACAGCCAACGCCTTGAGCGGCGATACATACAGCGTGTGGAGCCCCTCGCTCGGCGCCGCGGCGAGGTCGATCAGACTCGGCAGGAAACCGGCCAGTGTCTTGCCGCCGCCCGTCGGCGCCACCAGCAGCGCCGAGCGTCCGGCCCGCGCCGCCTCGATCAACGCCAGCTGATGCGCATGCGGCGTCCAGCCCCGTTGCGCAAACCACCGCGCGAAGCGCTCCGGCAAACTCATGCGCGGCACGCGTGGTGAACGGCGTTTGGTCGTCGGCGGATCATGGCGGTGAATTCTAGGCGCGATCGGGTCGCAGCGAACACGCTATGGTCGCGACCATGCGCCCGGAAACCTGGATCAAGCCGACGCCGCAGGGACTCTACGTGGAGCCCGGCGATTTCTTCATCGATCCGCCGCGCGCCACCAACCGTGCGCTGATCACGCATGGCCATGCCGACCATGCGCGACCCGGCCATGCGCATGTGCTCGCGACAGAAGGCACCCTCGCCATCATGCGGGCCCGCTACGGCGACGCGGCGGGCATGCAGATGCAGGCTGCGGCCTATGGCGTGCCCGTCGACGTCAACGGCGTCGAGATCCGCTTCGCGCCGGCCGGTCACGTGCTGGGCTCGGCGCAGATCGCGCTGGAATGGCGCGGCAGCCGTGTGGTGGTGTCCGGCGACTACAAGCGCCGTCGCGACCCGACTTGCGCTCCATTCGAGCCGCAGCGCTGCGACGTCTTCATCACCGAGGCCACGTTCGGCTTGCCGGTCTTCACCCATCCCGACGATGCCGGCGAGATCCGACGCCTGCTCGACTCGGTCCGGCGCAATCCCGAGCGCGTGCATGTCGTGGGCGTGTACGCCCTGGGCAAATGCCAACGCGTGATCCGGCTGCTGCGCGAGGCGGGATGGGACGCACCGATCCATCTCCATGGCGCGTTACGCGAACTCTGCGACGTCTACGAGGCAGCCGGCGTCGCACTCGGGCCGCTGCCTGCCGCCACCGGCGCCGACAAGGCCGCGCTCGCCGGCGGCATCGTGCTGGCGCCGCCTTCCGCCTTGGACGATCGCTGGTCCCGCGGTTTGCCGGATCCGCTCGTCGTCGCCGCATCCGGCTGGATGCGCATCAAGCAGCGGGCCAAGCAACGCGGCGTCGAGCTGCCGCTGATCATCTCCGATCACGCGGATTGGCCGGAATTGCTTGCGACCTTCGATGACGTCGAGGCACCGGAGATCTGGGTCACGCATGGCCAGGAGGATGCGCTCGTCCATGCGGCCGCCACCAAGGGGATCCGCGCGCGGGCGCTGCGCCTGGTCGGCTTCGACGACGAAGGGACATGAACCGCTTCGCGCGGCTGCTCGACGCGCTGATCCTGTCGCCGTCGCGTCAGGGCAAGCTGCGGCTGCTCGTCGATCATTTCGCGGCGACGCCGGACCCGGATCGCGGCTGGGCGCTCGCGGCGCTGACGGGCGCCCTCGACTTCCGTCACGCCAAGCCCGCGACAATCCGCACCCTGGCGCAGTCCCGCGTCGACCCGACCCTCTTCGCGCTGAGCTACGACTATGTCGGCGATCTCGCGGAGACCACGGCGCTGATCTGGCCGACATCGCCGAGCGCCGCCAATGCCGCCGTCCCGCTGATGGAAATCATCGATGCGCTCGCGACGGCGGCGCGCAAGGACGTGCCGGCATTGCTGGCCGGTTGGCTCGATCGTCTCGATGTGGACGGGCGCTGGGCGTTGCTCAAACTCGTCACCGGCGGGTTGCGCGTCGGCGTGTCCGCGCGGCTGGCGAAGACCGCGCTGGCGGCGTTCGGAAAGGTCGAGCTCGAGCACATCGAGGAGATCTGGCATGGCCTCGCGCCGCCTTACGGCGCGCTGTTCGCGTGGCTCGAGGGACGCGGCGCCGTGCCGCGCGCGACCGGCGGCCTGGGCTTCCGGCCGATGATGCTGGCGCATGCGCTGGCACCCGACGATCTCGACACGCTCGACCCTGCCGACTTCCACGCGGAGTGGAAATGGGACGGCGTGCGCGTGCAGCTGGTCGGCGATGAAGCCGGCGGCTCGCGCCTCTACTCGCGCACCGGCGATGACATCGGCGCCGCCTTTCCGGAGCTGTGCGAGGCTTTCGGCCATCATGCCGTGCTCGACGGCGAGCTGCTCATCGGCGATGGCGGCGCGGTGGCGTCGTTCAGCGATCTGCAGCAGCGGCTCAACCGCAAGACGCCGACGAAATCGCTGCTCGAAACCCATCCCGCTTTCGTGCGGCTCTACGATCTGCTGTTCGTGGGCGACGAGGATCTGCGCGCCCTGCCGTTCGAGGCACGCCGCGCGCGTCTCGAAGATTTTTGTCGCGTCCATGGCGCTGCGGGCGCGGCGCGCTTCGATCTGTCGCCGCGGCTCGCCTTCGACGACTGGCAGCAACTGGCCGCGCTGCGCGCGCAATCCGCCCTGCACGGCGCCGAAGGTCTGATGCTCAAGCGCAGGGACTCGCCCTACATCGCCGGCCGCCCGCGCGGCGCCTGGTTCAAGTGGAAGCGCGATCCACGAACCGTCGACGCGGTCCTGATGTACGCGCAGCGTGGCCACGGCAAGCGATCATCCTTCTATTCGGACTTCACCTTCGGATGCTGGCGCACCGACGGCGACCTCGTGCCCGTGGGCAAGGCGTATTTCGGCTTCACCGATGAGGAACTCGTGCAGCTCGACCGCTGGGTGCGCGCCCATACCAGCGACCGGTTCGGGCCCGTGCGCGAAGTCGAGAAGCAGCTGGTCTGCGAACTCGCCTTCGACGGCGTGCAGCGCTCGACCCGTCATAAATCCGGTGTCGCGCTGCGCTTCCCGCGTATCGCCCGCATTCGTTGGGACAAGCCAGCGGCTGAAGCCGACCGCGTCGACACGCTGGAGCGCATGATCGGTGGCGCCGGATGAGCTGAACCGCCCGCTGGCCGCGTGATTCGCGGCTCGCCGGTCATTGAGCGATCGACGAGACCTCTTCGGCACGTGATCGCCGCACCGCATCGCGCTTGCCGGCACGACCTTGCGCCACGAGGATCGCGCCGACTAGGCGCTCGGGGTCGCAAGGTTTCGTCAGCCAGGGCCGCGCAGAATGCCGCAGCCGGCGATGCGCGGCGGTCTGACCGCTGCCGGTGACGATGACGGCGTCGATTGGTCGCGCGAGGCGGGCCTCGATCTGCTCGAGCAGAACGAGCGCATCGGCCGCAGCCGCATGATCCGCGCCCGCGAGCTCCAGATCGAGAACCGCCACGCTCGTACCGGACCCCAATTCCCGCTCGAGATCATCCGTCGTCGCACACACGACGACCGCGAAACCCGAGTCGCGAAGCGCCAGCGCCGTCGCATTCTCGGCGTCGAAATCGTCATCGAGCACGAGAACGCGCCCTGCGCCGCCCGTTGAGTCCGATGCCGGCGCCGTGTCGGCCATGGGTCCGGCGCCTCGCTCGAGCAGCGGAACCGTGATCGAGAAGCAACTGCCGCGCCCTTCCCATGATCTGAGTCCAATGTCATGCCCGAGAGCGCGACCGAGAGCGCGGATGACCGACAGCCCGAGGCCGAGACCGCTGCGATCTCCCGTCGTGCCGAGACGCACGTACTGCGTGAACACGCGTTCCTGATCGGCGACCGCGATGCCCTTCCCGGTGTCCCAGACCTGGATCTCCAGCGCGTCCGACCGTCGCCGGCACCCGAGGAGGATGCGGCCGGCGCGCGTGTAGCGCGATGCGTTGGTGAGCAAGTTTCGCAGCATGGTTTCGAGCAGCGCCGGATCGCTGTGGACGATCGCGCGGGACGCGACGACGCGCAGCTCGATCGGCCGGCCTTCCAGCTCGGCGGCGAATTCCGCGTGCAGTTGCTCGACGAGCGGGCCCAGAGCGACGCGCGCCTTCACGGGCTGCACGATGCCGGCCTCGAGCTTCGCGACGCCCAGCAGCGAGTCGAACATGCGGTTCATCGACCGGCTCGCGCGCTCGATGTTGCGCGCGATGCCCGCCTGCTCGGGATCGGTCACCCGCTTGACGAGCGCGGACGCGAAGAGGCTGATCGCGTGCAACGGCTGGCGCAGGTCATGGCTTGCCGACGTGAGCAGCCGCGACTTCTCCAGGCTGGCGGCCTGCGCGATCTCCATCCGGCGCTCGGCCTCCGCGGCACGCAGCAAGGCCTGCGTGGCGGCATCGCGACGGTCGAGCTCGCGCGACAACCACCACATGGTCGTGAACAGCAACAGAGCCAGGATGCCGGCGCCACCGCCCACGGAAGCGGCCTCCAGTCGCCACGGCGCCAGGACTTCGTTGAGCGTCACCGATGTCGTCGACAACAGGGGTTGCGCCGGAACGCGCCGGAGATCGGCGAGGCGTTCCTGGCCATCGACCGTCGAGATCGCGTGCACCTGCGCGTGCTCCACGCGGGTCTGGAGAATTTCATGGATCAGCGGGTTTTGCGCGAAGACATGACCGACCGCGTTGGGCACCTCGGGATGAACGGCAATCAGCAGGGCGTCGTCCCGGAACAGCCGCCCGCTGAAATCCGGCATCCGGCCGCCCGTTTCATAGATCCGCGCCAGAAAGGATGGCCGCACGCTGACGGCGATGATGCCGAGATACCTGCCATCGGGCGCCGTGACGCGCCGCGCCACATGGATGAGGCTCTCGCCATTGTCGACCGCTGCGATCGGCTCGGAGATCCAGCGCGCCGGCCCATCGCCCTGCTTGAGGCCCCGCACATAGGATCGGTGCCCGATCGCCCTGCGGATCGGGCTCTCGCGGATCGTCGAGGCGACGATGACGTCGTCGGCGTTGACCAGGTAGAGCCCACGGATTTGTGGCAGACCGGCCGATACGCCACGCAATACCTCGTGCAGTCGCGGGCTGTCCGAGCGCTCGGCCTCGCTCATCGGCGCGATGATGTCGGCGGCCGTGCGCAGGGCCAGGTCGATCGCCTCGAAAACCCGCGCGATCTGCCCGGTCACGAGTTCGTTGACGATGCGCAGCTCGCCGCGCGCTTCGGCGATCGTGGCGTCGTAGCGTTTCCAGACCAGAACCGCCGTGCCGAGGAGGATCACGATGGCCAACAGCGCGGCGACGCTGCGCACGATTCGTCCAGGCGCCGCGCGGTTCGGTGCCGTGGCGCGCGGCGTCGCAGTCGTCTCATCGCGTCGAGAGCTTGCGTCCATTGTCATCTACCTGCCGGCGGCGGCTTGATCGCCCCATGGCACCCGCACCAAGCTGAGGCGTTCATTTGCACGCACACTCTGCAATACTCCGGCAGCGCGCAATACCGGTCGTTTTCGATCCAAGGCCATGAGTTCTGCCAGGGATACCAGCCATGAGCGACACGACGACTCCTTCGCTGCCCCAGTCGGCGCCATCCAAGCCAGCGATCATCGTTGCCGACGATCATGCCCTGTTTCGCGCCGGCCTGCGGGTCATGCTGCAGGACGACTTCCCTGATTACGACGTCGTCGAGGCGCCCGATCTGGAGCTGGCGCTCGAACGTGCCAGCGTGACGCCGCGCATAGCGCTGTTCGTGATCGATCTGGCCATGCCAGGCATGAATGGCGCCGCGAGCCTCGCCGCGCTCTGCGACGTCTTTCCGGAAACCGCCGTCGCCGTGATGACGGGATCCGATTCGCATGCGGACGTGGTCGCGGCCCTGGATGCGGGCGTGCTCGGCTTCATACCCAAGACGCTCTCCCCCGAGGCGACGAAATCCGCGATCGCGGCGGTGCTGCGCGGTGAAACCTATGTTCCCGCGCGCTTGCTGCGAGCGATCGAGCCCACCACGCCGGCGACGCCGGCGATCGCCGGCCTCACGCCCCGCCAGCAGGACGTGGCCCGGCTCCTCGCCAAGGAGCTCTCGACCGATGCGATCGCCCGCGAATTGGCGCTGGGCGAGCCGACGGTGAAGGTCTATCTGGCCGGGCTGTACCGCGCGCTCGGCGCCACGACCCGTCTGGACGCCGTCGCCAAAGCGCGCCGGCTCGTCGGCACCATCCTGGCTTCGATTCTGCTCCGCAGCTGAGCGTCGGCGCCGGCCGATCGCGCGCACAGCCCGCCCAGACGGGCGGGCTAAACCCGACATTAACGAAGCAAGGCCTAGCCTGAAGGTCTCCGCAACTTTGCGCCGACACAGGTGATGGCCGAGCGTCGTCCAATTTCATCACGCCCCGGGACTGGCCTCGAGGGCGCCGCAGCGCTCCTCGCCGTGATCATCGGTGCGGTGCTCGGCGGCGCGGCGTTGGCGCTCGCCATCACCGGCGATGCACTCGAGGGCGCGGTGAAGCACAGCGTGCTGACCGCCCTGCTGCTTGCCGCCGGTTCGGCCGCCGCGGCCGCCATCGCCGCGTTGGCGAGCCGGCGGCATATCGACCGACCACCGCCTGATGACGTGCACGAACGCGCCCGTCTCGACGACCTGCTGGCGATCTCCGGCGATTGGTTCTGGGAAACCGATGCCGAGGGCCGCCTCACCTATGTGTCCGAGGGCGTCACGAAGATCGGCCTCGTGGCGGCCGAGCGGATCGGCAAACATCCCGCCGGCCTCCTCCCCTCCGGCGAGAACGCGGAGCGCACGGCCTACCTCGCGCTGTTGGAGACACGGGCCGAATTCCGCAACGTCAGCTGGGCCTGTCACACGCCGATCGGCCGGCGCATCCTGCAGATCTCCGGGCGGCCGATCGTGGATTCCCACGGCGTCTTCCACGGCTATCGCGGCTCGACCAGCGACATCACGCTGGAGACCGAGGCGCGCGATGCGTTCGCGGCGAAGCACCAGCTGCTGGAAGTGACGCTCGCAAATCTGGTGCAAGGCGTATTGGTGGTCGCGCCCACCTTGCGCATCGTCGCCAGCAACCAGCGCCTCGTGGAATTGCTCGAACTGCCCACGGAACTGGCCGAACCCGGCACGCCGTTCGAGCGCCTCGTCCGCCATTGCGCAAGCCGCGGGGACTACGGCGCCGGCGATAGCGAGGAGCTGATCCGAAAGCGGCTCGAGCTGCTGGGCGGCTTCACGCACCATCGCTTCGAGCGCAACGACGCGGGTGACCGCATCCTCGAAGTGGAGGGCGTCCCGTTGCCCGATCGCGGGATCGTCCTGACCTACACCGACGTGACGGAACGCCGCCGTGCGGACGAAGCGATCCGCAGCAGCCAGTCGGAGCTCGCCCAGCAGGTGACCGCCCTGACCGAGGTGAAGGCGCGTCTCGAGCAGCAGGGCGGGGCCCTGGAGGAGGCGCGGGCGCAGGCGGTAGCCGCGAACGAGGCGAAGACCGAGTTCCTCGCCAATATCAGCCACGAGATCCGCACGCCGATGAACGGCATCCTCGGCATGAATGCGCTGTTGCTGGAGACTCATCTCACCACGGATCAGCGCCAGTTCGCGGAAGCCGTACGCGACAGCGCGGAAACCCTGCTGGCCCTGGTCAACGACATCCTCGACATCTCGAAGCTCGAAGCGGGGCGCATCGATCTCGAATCGATCGATTTCAACCTGGTCGGACTGGTGGAGAGCAGCGTCGAGCTGCTCGCGCCGCGCGCCCATCGCAAGGGTCTCGAACTCGGCGTCTACGTGCACCCCGCGGCGCGGCTCGATCTGCGCGGCGACCCGACGCGCCTGCGCCAGATCATCCAGAACCTGGTGGGCAACGCGATCAAATTCACCGATCGCGGCTCGATCGAGATCGATGTCCGAATCCACCGGCACGACGATCGGAACGTCAAGCTGCGCGTCGCGGTCACCGACACCGGAATCGGCATCACGCCCGAATCGCGCGCCATCCTGTTCCGGAAATTCACGCAGGCCGACAGCTCCATCACGCGCCGCTATGGCGGCACCGGTCTCGGCCTCGCGATCTGTCGCCAGCTCGTGGAGATGATCGGCGGAGAGATCGGCGTCGAGAGTGAACCCGCGCGCGGCTCAACATTTTGGTTCACCCTGCCGTTGACCCTCGCCATGCAGCCGGTGCTCGACGAACGCACCGCCGTGCGCGCCCTGGTCGGCTTGCGCGTCCTGGTCGTCGACGACACCGAGATGAACCGGCGGATCCTGCGCCGTCAGCTCGAGGGGCTGCAGTTGCACGTCGTCGAGGCGATCGATGGAATCGAGGCGCTCGCGGCGCTCGAATCGGCCTATGAGCGCGGTGCGCCGTTCGACCTGATCGTGCTCGATCACATGATGCCCGGCCTATCGGGTCCGGCGGTCGTCGAGCGCGTGCGTACGCATCCCTCGCTCGGCGAACCCAAGATCATTCTCGCCTCCTCGATGGGCTCGTCGGAGTCGAGCGCGACCGATCGCGAGAATTGCGACATCGTCCTCACCAAGCCGGTTCGCCTCCACACGATGCTCGAATGCCTGATCCGCCTGTTTGGAGAACGCAGCGCCAGCGTCACGGCGCCACCGCCCGTCGATGTCCCGTCGCCCGCGCCCGATCTCGTGGCGGCGAGCGACCAAGCGCCCGGCCGACATGCGCAGGGACCGCGAATTCTGGTCGCCGAAGACAACCAGATCAATCTGCGCCTGATCCAGGCGATCCTGCTGCGCGAGGGCTTCACGGTCGATTGCGTCGAGAACGGCATCGATGCCGTGGCTGCCGTCAAACAAAACACCTATGACGTCGTCCTGATGGATGTGCAGATGCCGTCCCTGAATGGGGTCGAGGCTGCCGTGCAGATCCGGGCCCTCGACGCCGAGAAGGCGCGCGTGCCGATCGTGGCGTTGACGGCGAATGCGATGCAGGGCGCCCGCGAATACTATCTTTCCGCCGGCCTCGACGAATACGTCTCCAAGCCGATCAACCGCGCGGAGCTGGTCGCTGTTCTGCACCGCCTGATCAAGCTCGATACGACGGTCGCACCGAGTGCGATCGACATCGACGAACAGCGGCCAGACGACAACCCGTCGCCGAGCGACGCGCCCGATCTTGACGATGTGCAGCTCGCCGCGGTGCAGGCGGTGCTGCGGACCAGTGAATTCGCGAAGCTGATCACGAGCTATGTCGAGACATCCCAGGCGCGCGCCGATCGTTTGTGCAAGCTCGCGGAGAGCCTCGATCTCGCCGCAGTCGCGCGCGAGGCGCATGATCTCAAAGGCGTGGCCGGCAATTTCGGGGCGCGGCGGGTATTCAATCTCGCCACCGAACTCGAGCGCGCCTGCCGGATCCGCCACGCCGAGGACGTCGATCGGCTGGTTGGTGAGATCAGCGTGGCGACATCCCGCGCCAACGAGGCGATGCGGAGCCGGTTTCTGCGCCAGGCGAGCTGATCTCGCGCTCCAATCGACGTGACAGCGCACCAAAAATCAAAGACCCGCGGGCACGTTACCGCACGCGGGTCTCTATCGGCGCAGACTGCGCTCAGCCGCAAATCATGACGGCCCTTTGTACCAGGGGCAGTTCTCTTTCTTCGCGGTCGTCTCGTCGAAGGTTCCGTCGGCCTTCTTGTACTCCCAGAGCACGACTCCGCCGCCCGGCATGCACAGCGGATCGAGAAACGAGCCACCCGGTTCCGATCGATCGGCACAAGCAGAGAGACCCAGGACCATCACGGCCAAAGCGGCGTATTTCATGACCACACCTCGTTCTTTTTTGACGCCCCGCAGAGGGAGCTTGGACAAGGCTGAACGTATCACGCGTTCAAATTGCGTCCACTCGAGATTCGCGCCGTTTCAGCCCCAAAGCGCGGGTTCCGGCGGGTTCACGAGGCTGCCGGTATAGACGAGCCCGGGCACGCGATCGCGCGCGAGGAGCAGCGGGCCGTCGACGTCCACCCACTCCGCGCCTTGCGCGACCAGGATGGCCGGTGCCATCGCGAGCGACGTGCCGATCATGCAACCGACCATGATGCGACGCCCAGCTGCGCGCGCCGCCGCGCGCAGCCGCAGCGCCTCGGTCAGCCCGCCAGTCTTGTCGAGCTTGATGTTGATCGCCTCGTAGCGCGTGCCCAGCGCCGCGAGCGTCGAGGTGTCGTGGCAGGATTCGTCGGCGCAGACCGGCACAGGATGCGGCACGCCGGCGAGGCCGAGATCATCGGCAGCTGGCAGCGGTTGCTCGATCAACTCCACGCCGAACGGTACGAGTTCGCGCGCGAAGGATGCGTAGTGGGTCGCCGTCCAGGCCTCGTTGG
>JANNTF010000173.1:0-7869 GCA_031403455.1 Alphaproteobacteria bacterium
CCTCATTGGCGCCGCTGTCCGAATCAAGATCGTCGACGTAGGCGCCAATCCACTCGACGGCACGCCACCCTACGCGGAGCTGCTCCGTACCGGCATCGCGGACATCGTTGGGTTCGACGCCAACCCCGCCTCGCTGGTGACTCTCAACGAGAAGAAGAGCGCCGCGGAGACCTATCTCCCCTACGCGATCGGCGACGGCCGGCAGCACACGCTCCACATCTGCCGGGCGCAAGGCATGACGTCTCTGCTGACACCCAATCCCGCCGTGCTGAATCTCTTTCATGGATTTCCGGATTGGGGCACCGTCACGGCGACCGAGACCGTGGGTACGGTCCGGCTCGACGACATCAAGGAGACCGCCGGGCTCGATCTGCTGAAGATCGACATCCAGGGCGCCGAGCTGATGGTGTTCCAGAACGCCCAGGATCGGCTGCGTGATGCGCTCGTGATCCATACGGAGGTCGAGTTCCTCCAGATGTACATGGATCAACCGCTCTTCGGTGACGTGGACGTCTTCCTGCGGCAGCATGGCTTCATGTTCCACCGCTTCTATCCCACCGTGAGTCGCGTGATCGCGCCGCTCGTGCGCGACAACGACATCTTCGCCGGCATGAGCCAGCTCTTCTGGGCCGACGCGATCTTCGTGCGCGACCTCACGCGGTTGGGCGATCTCACCGCGCGTCAGCTCATCGCCATGGCGACGATCATGCATGATTGCTACGGCTCGGTGGATCTGGTGATGCATGTGCTCACGCATCACGATGCGCGCTTCGGTTCGCAGCTGGCGCCGACCTATCTCGCAAATCTCCAGAACCAGAGTCGCGCCGTCGCCGCTTGAGAAAACGCGTTCGGGCGCGCGGCCCGACTCTCACGCATCGTCTCGGACACCGTGCATGTCCTTCAGGTAGCGGCGATACGCGTCCGCTTCGCGCCTGGTGCGTGCGGCGTCCCATCCGAAAATATCGGCCACTGCTGTCGCGGCCGTGTCCGCGGCGCCATAGCCCATCGTCCGGGTCCAGCCCGCGCCTACGCGGCGAAACATCAGGTCCACGAGACTCGTCGCATGCTCATGGCGCGCCGCGTGCTTCAGGTCGGCGAGCTTGGCGTCCGTCCAGTCGGCCACGATCGGCGGCGAATTCTGATTCTCCGGAAACGAGCGCGCACGATAATCGACCGGTTGCGCGGCGCGCGAAGGCCGCAGCCGGCGCTGCACGAGGTCGACCATCTCGGTGCCCGCGGAGCGATGCGTCATGATCGGGCCCGCGGTCATTGCATAGACATCGGGCATGCCGGCGCTCGCGAGATCGTGGACATCGCGCGAGCGCTTCCCGTTCGGCAGCGCAGGGTCGTAGCTCAGCGGTCGCACGCCGGCCCAGGTGAAGAGAATGTCCGAGCGCGCGAGCTTGAGTCCGGGAAGGAGATGATTGCCTTCCGCAAGCAGATCGTCGATCTCGTCTTCCCGCGCGCGGATCTCCTCGAGATTGCCCTCGTACACCGTCTCGGTCGGGCCGAAATAATGCATGCCGCGCCACGGGATGCAGTAGAGCGGCTCGTTACGGCGGTTGAAGGTGACGATGCCGTTGTTAGCGCATTCGGGCGGCAGCTGCACCATGATGTGGATGCCCTTGGTGCCGAGGATCTTGCGCGGCCGCTTCGCGCCCGAGCTACGATTGACCTCGTCGATCCAGATGCCCGCCATGTTGAGCACGAGCTTGGCCTCGATCGTTGCGTTCAGGCCGGTCGGCACATCCGTGATCTCGATCTCCCAGCCCTGGTCGCGCTTGGCCATGCGCGTCGCCGCCGTGTAGTTGCGCACGACCGCGCCGAGCCGCTCGGCATCGAGCACGGCATCGACGCAGAGCCGCTCCGGCCACTCGAACTGATATTCGCGAAACGCGCCGATCGCCTGCAGCCGGTCCCAGTCGCGCAGCCCGCCGACCAGCGGAATCGACCGCGCAGCTTGCGGCGACAGCACGCGCTGATCGAGGGACACATCGCCGGGCGCCATCGCGGCGAGCAGCCTCAAGGCGACGCGGACCTGCCAGGGGCGATAGGTCGAATCCTCCCAGACCGGAAAATGGAAGTTGAGCGGCCGCACGCGCTCGGGCGCGGTCTGCACGATCTGACGCCGCGCCGCCATCGCCAGACGCGCCATGCGCAGCGCGGTCTGGAAGCGCGCGGGATGGCGCACGAACTCGAAGATCGAAGCGCCGGGCGCGAAGTAGCGCAAGCCGCAATGCAGGAGGCGGCTCGAGCGGCTCGAGGAGCCCGCGCCATAATCGCCCTTGTCGATCAGCAGGACCGAATACCCCGCGCCCGCGAGATGCTGGGCCGTGCTCGCGCCGTTCACGCCAGCGCCGATCACGCAGACGTCGTATGCCGTCGCGTTCAGCTTCTCGATCTCTAGGCGCATGATTTTCTCCATGCCGGGGATCAGCGAGTCCGGCTTGCTGTTTGACCGTGCTGATCGACCCTTATAACTTCCGGTCCAACCGCATCAATCAGGGGAGATGAATATGGGCAACGCGAAATTTTTGATAGATCTCACGCGTCGCGATGTGCTCGGCGCCTCGGCGGCGGCGATCGCCATCAGCCAGCTCCCCTTCTCGCGCGATGCGCTCGCACAGACGGATGTGACGCTGCGGGCTGGGATCACCGGCTACAACGTCATCAACACGCTCGATCCCGGCAAGGCGTCGCTGATCCCCGAGTTCTACGTGATCTGGGCGCTCTATAACGGCCTGATGAAGCTCGACGAGAACTCGAACCCGGTGCCCGATCTCGCGGAGAGCCTCAAGGTCGTCGACAACAACACGATCGAGTTCAAGCTGCGCCGCGGCGTGAAGTTCCATGACGGCTCCGAGCTGACCTCGGACGACGTGAAGTTCACGCTCGAGCGCCTGCTCGACGACAAGCTCGCATCGCCCAACAAGAGCAAAGTATCGGCGCTCAGCAGCATCGACGTGCCTGACCCGCTGACGGTTCGACTGGTGACGAAGGAGGCCTTCGCACCGCTGCTGACCTTCCTCACCAATGCGCGCACTGGTACGCAGATCCTCTCGCGCAAGGCGGTCGGGGCGGCCGGCGAAGGTTTCGGGTTGAAGCCGGTCGGAACCGGCGCCTATGCGCTCAGGGACTGGAAGCCGGGCGAGCGCGTGGTGCTGTCTTCCTTTCCGGGCTATTTCGGCGGCACGCCGAAGATCCGGACGATCGACATGCCGCTGATCGCGGAGGAATCGAGCGGCGTGACGGCGCTGCTCGGCGGCCAGCTCGATCTGACATCGACGGCGCCCTTCGCCGATATTCCCAATCTCGAGAAGAACGCGAACGTCACGGTCCAGAAGCAGCCCGGCCTCAATTGCCGGTTCATTTCGCTCAACCATCGCAAGGCGCCGTTCGACGATCCGGCCTTCCGACGCGCCTGCTCGATGGCGTTCGACCGCAATGCGATGGTGCGCGCGGTGCTGTTCGGCGAGGGCGTCGTCTCGCATGGACTCATTCCGCCTTCGATCGCCTATGCCTATGGCGGCGACAAGCGCCCGCTCTGCACCTTCGATCCCGCAAGGGCGAAGGCCGAACTCGCCAAGTCTAAATATCCCAACGGCGCCGAGGCCGAGATCCTGACCTGGGGTCAGACCTGGTGGAAGCGGATGGCCGAGCTGTTCGTCGCGCAGTGCAATCAGACGCTGGGCACGAAATTCACCGTGCAGGTGACGGAAGCCAACACGGTCTTCCAGCGCCACAGATCCGGCGAATTCCAAGGCTCGG
Organism: Alphaproteobacteria bacterium; assembly: GCA_031403455.1. Classification (GTDB taxonomy): domain Bacteria; phylum Pseudomonadota; class Alphaproteobacteria; order CACIAM-22H2; family CACIAM-22H2; genus CAIOSQ01. Next base: position 3,769 of record JANNTF010000173.1, read on the forward strand.
TCTGGGGTTGGCTCGGGCTCCTGGATGCCGACGAGTATCTGTTCGACATCCTGCACACGAAGGGCTGGCGGAATTTCTACGGCTATTCGAATCCGCGGGTGGACGATCTCGTCGAGCGCGGCCGGCGCGCGCTCGATCAGGCGGCGCGCGGCGCGATCTATCGCGAAGCCGAGACGACGATGATCGAGGACATGCCGGTGGTTCCGCTGTTCGTGTCGAACGTGCACAATCTGATGACCAAGAAGGTCGTGGGCTTCAAGCAGCTGCCCTACTCCAATTTCGGCGATCAGTTCTCCGGCATGAGCCTGACTTAGCACAGCGCACGCGCCGGCCGGACCCAGGGCCTGACCCGTGACGTGGACGCGCTACGTCGCGGGCCGGCTGCTGACTCTCCTCCTCACGGTGCTGGTCGGCTCCTTCGCCGTGTTCCTCGTGATGAAGGCGGCTCCGGGCGATCCGGCGGTCGCCGCGCTCGGCGAGAATGCGCGCCCCGAACTCATCGCCGCGTTTCGCGCCAAGCACAATCTCGATGCGCCCCTGCTGGTGCAATACGGGCGCTGGCTCACGGCCGCGGTACAGGGTGATTTCGGGCGGTCGCTGACCGTCGCCAGCGACCGGCCGATCTCGGGTCTCATCGCGACGCGGCTGCCGAACACGATCTTCGTCGGGGTCTTCGCGCTCGCCATCGCGATCGGGCTTTCGCTGATCGCCGGCACCATCGCCGCGCTGCGTCGCGGCAAGGCCGCGGATACGATCGCGACTTCGCTGGCCGCGCTCGGGATCTCGATGCCCGATTTCTGGCTGAGCTATGTGCTGATCCTGACTCTCGCCCTCGGGCTCGGGATCTTTCCGGCCTATGGCTTCACCGCCCCGGCAGAGTCGCTGGCGGGAGCCTTCTACTCGGGGTTCCTGCCCGCCCTCGCCGTCGCGGCGCCGCTCGCCGCCGTGTTCTCGCGGACCTTGCGCACCTCGCTCATCGAGGCGAGCCACCGTGATTTCGTCGTGGCGGCGCGGTCCTTCGGCTTCCATCCCATGTTCATCTTCGTGCATTGGATCTTCCGCAACGCGCTGATCCCGTACATCACGATCATCGGCCTGCAGATCCGCTACATCCTCGGCGGGGTCGTCGTCATCGAGCGGATTTTCGGCATCGCCGGCATCGGATCGCTGATGGTCGACGGCGCCTTCGCCCGCGACTATCCGGTCGTCCAGGCCTGCGCCATCGTCTTCCTGCTGATCGTGCTTTCGGTCAATCTCGTCGTCGATATCGTGTGCAGCCGCCTCGACCCGAAGAGAAGCCGGTGATCGCGGCGCTCGTCTCGGCGCTGTGGAGCAATCGGCCGGCGCGCGCCGGCACCCTCATCGTCGGCCTCTTCCTGCTTGCGATCTCGATCGGCGGCGCGCTGATGCCCTACTCGGCGACCGACATGGATTTCGTCAACCTGCTTGGGCCCCCGAGCCTGGCGCATCCCTTCGGGACCGATTCCTTCGGCCGCGACGTGCTGACTCGCGTGCTGCTCGGCGGCCGGCTCTCGCTCGCGATCTCGGTGACGGGAGTAGCACTCGCGGCGCTGATCGGCATCGCCGCGGGACTCGCTTCAGCCTGGCATGGCGGGATGATCGATCAGCTGCTGATGCGCTGCGCGGATCTGCTGTTCGCCTTCCCAAGCTTCGTGCTCGCGCTGTTCCTGATGGTCGCGCTGGGCTTCGGGGTCACCAACGTGACCCTCGCCATCGCCCTCGTCTATGTGCCGATCTTCGCACGGCTGACGCGCAACCTAGCCCTCACGGTGCGCGAGGAACCCTATGTCCAGGCCGCGCGGCTGATGGGCCAGTCGAGCTTGCGCATCCTGACGCGCGAGATCCTGCCGAACATCATGGCGCCGATCCTCGTGCAGGCGAGCATCTCCGTCGCGTTCGGCGTGATCATCGAGGCGGGCTTGAGCTTTCTTGGGCTCGGCGTGCAGCCGCCCACGCCGTCGCTCGGCGTGATCATGGCCGATGGCCGCGAGTATTTTAACCAGGGGCCGTGGGTGCTGACGCTGACGGGGATGTTCATCTCCTTCGCCTTGCTCGGGCTCAATCTGCTCGGCGACGGGCTGCGCGACCTGACAGATCCCAAGCTGCGCGAGCGGACGACGTCGTGAGCGCGGAACCGCCGGTCCTCGACATCCGCAATCTGGTGACGCGATTCCGGATGGGGCGTACCGAGATCCTGGCGGTGCGACGCGTCGATCTCGTGCTCCGCCGCCGCGAGGTGCTCGGCATCATCGGCGAGTCCGGATCGGGCAAGTCGGTCACCGGCCTGGCGATCCTGCGTCTGCTGCCGTCCCATGCGAGCGTGACGGCCGACCGGATGGATTTCGCGGGGCAGGACCTGCTCGCGCTCGACGACGAGTCCTTCCGAAAGCTTCGCGGCACGCATCTCGCGATGGTGTTCCAGGATCCGGTCGGCGCGTTCAACCCGGCCAAGACCATCGGCTGGCATCTCGATCGGATCATCGCGCGCGCCGCGTCGCGCGCCGACCGGCGCGGCAGTGATCTCGACCAGGACGCGCAGAGATGGCTCAGCGATGTCGGGATCGCCAACCCCTCACGCATCCTGCCGCTCTATCCGCATCAGCTGAGCGGCGGGATGCTGCAGCGGACTCTCATCGCGCTCTCGGCGGCGCTGCAGCCGGATCTGCTGATCGCGGACGAGCCGACCACGAATCTCGACAACATCGTCGAGCGGCAGATCATCGGTCTGTTCCGCCGCCTCAGGGAAAAGCTCGGCTCCGCGATCATCTTCATCACCCACGACATCTCGCTCGCCGCCGGTCTGTGCGACCGCATCGCCGTGATGTATGCGGGAGAAATCGTCGAGACCGGGCCGGCCGAGACGCTGTTCCGCAACCCCGCGCATCCCTATACCGCCGGCCTGATCGAAGCGTCGCGGCAGCTCGACCGCCGCGCCGAGCGGCTGGCGGAGATTCCCGGCGAGTTGCCATCGGCGACGATCGCGGCGACCGGCTGCCTGTTCGCGCCGCGCTGCGCCTTCGCGGTCGATGCCTGCCGCGCCGCGCCACCACCTGACGTGACGCTCGGCCCCGACCACAGCGTCCGGTGCATCCGCCATGGCTGAGCGAGGGGCAGCTCTGATCGAGGTCGTCGATTTGGTGGTGAGCTTCGCGCAAGCGGGCGGCGGCGGGGCGTTTCGCGCCGTCGACGATGTCAGCCTCACGATCGGAGCGGGCGAGGTCGTCGGCCTGGTCGGCGAGTCGGGCTCGGGCAAGACGACGCTCGCCAAAGCGATCCTGCGTCTGCACAAGCCGAGCGGCGGCACGCTGCGCTTCGACGGGCAGGACATCACGCGGCTTGGCGAGCGCGCGCTGCGCCCGATCCGGCGCCAGATGCAGATGGTGTTCCAGGACCCGCTCTCCTCGCTCAATCCGCGCATCCGCGTCAGTGAGGCGATCGCGCTGCCCTTCCGCCTGCATGGCGGCGGATCGGCCGCGGAGATCGGGCGGCGGGTCGATGATCTGCTGGCGCGGGTCGGGCTCGGGCCGCAATTCCGCGATCGCTATCCGCACGAGATGTCGGGCGGCCAGCTGCAGCGCGTCGCGATCGCGCGCGCGCTCGCCGTCGAGCCGCGGTTGATCGTGGCGGACGAAGCGGTGAGCAAACTCGACGTCTCCGTGCGCGCGCAGATCCTCAACCTCCTGCGCGATGTACAGAAATCGACCGGCGTCGCGCTGCTCTTCATCACCCATGATCTGCGCGTCGCGCGCTATCTCTGCGACCGCATCGGCGTGATGTTCTTCGGGCGTCTCGTGGAGATCGGCGCGACCGAGGACGTCTTCGCGCGGCCGCGCCATCCCTACACGCAGGCGCTGCTGGCGACGCTCGACGACCAAGGCGGCGGCGAGGCCGCGCTCGAACCCCCGGCGCCGGCCTCGAGCGGCGGCTGCCGCTACCGCTCGCGCTGCGCCCTCGCCCAGCCGGATTGCGCGCGCGACCGCCCGGAGCTGCAGCGGACGGTCGACGGAAGGCAGATGGTGGCCTGCCCCCACGTGCTGAGCATCTGATCCCACACTCGTCGCCCCTCCTCGACTCGAGGAG